>JAHBVV010000022.1 GCA_019637335.1 Candidatus Hydrogenedentota bacterium
GTGCCGAAAGAGATAGTCGGTATAGCTCCGAGTTGCCCAGACTTGAAAAACCGATGGTTCCTTGTCGTTTAAGTCCTTTCTGTCGTTTAGGTCTTTTTTCTGGCATCGCGCCGGAAAGCGCAAGTAAGCTTGCGCAGTCCAATGTCGTCTCTATCGCTTCGCCGCGTCCCACGAGAAAAGGAACGGCGCTCTCTGGACTGCGGTGGCTTGCCACCGCTCTTTCTGCGGGAGCTTGCTCCTATGCCGGACAGCTTCACCCGCCGCCGCGAGCAAGCTCGCTGGGATGAAGCGCAAGCAAGCTTGCGCAGTCCAAAGCGGAGCCCTTTACTACACGGCATCCGATTACGAGGGGCGCGTCTTTCTCTGGCATACCGACGATTGGTTATAGGCCCAAGGCAAGCGTTATCATCAAGACGTATTGCGGAATTTTCGGTATACCGGCCCTTCCGTTGCGAAGCCAGAGTACCACCAAGGAGATCCTGCCATGACAGGTTGCTGGAACTGGTCACAACGATTGGGGTGGAGTCTGGCGATAATGCTGGGCCTGTCGCAAGGAAGTTTTGGTCAAGCCATCGGGGACAACCCCTTTTTCGCCATGTGCACCGGCACGAAAGACGAGGCTCACGCCACGCCCGCCGCGCAGGTGGCTATGGTGAAGGAACTGGGCTATGCGGGCACGGATCTTATCGGCGTGGCTGGATTGAAGGACGTTCTGGAGGCCATTGACGGGGAGGGCAGCCGATTCTTCGCCCTTTACACGCCCGTCCGGATAGACCCGGAACAGCCGCAATGGGAGGAGGGTCTGGAGGACGCCCTGGCGCTGCTGGAAGGGCGGGATTGTGTCTTGTGGGTGCCCATGACGAGTACGATTCATCCGCCGTCTTCGCCGGAGGGCGATGAGGCCGCCGTGGCTGTGGTGCGCCGCCTGGCGGACCTGGCGGCGGCGAAGGGGCTCCGCGTTGCCCTCTATCCTCACACCAACGACTGGATGGAGCGTGTGGAGGATGCGGTGCGCGTGGCGCGAAAGGTGAATCGGCCCAATGTGGGGGTGACCTTCAATCTCTGCCACTGGCTGAAGGTGGACGGCGAAAATCTCCGGGAACGGATCGTGGAGGCCCGGCCCCACCTCTTCATGGTGACCATCAACGGGGCCGACGCGGGCGGCGACAACTGGAAGGCGCTGATCCAGCCCCTGGGCGACGGCGCCTACGACGTGCGCCCGCTGCTCGCGCTCCTGGAGGAGCTGAACTACGAGGGCCCCATCGGCCTCCAGGGCTACGGCATCGGCGGCGACGTGGCCGAGAATCTGCGCCGTTCCATGGCGGCCTGGCGCAGCCTGACGAACGTGGAGTGAGGCGGGGGAGCGGGTAGGGCCGCCTGCCCTCCCGACCCAACAAGATCCCCACAGGCCGCGATGCCCTCCAACACCGCTATTACGCCGCGATGAAGCGCGCGAGGGTGACGATGTTTCGGCTGAACGTCCGCGCGTCCAGCATGGGCGTTCCTTTTTCGATGCGGCTGCGGTCGCGGGCGGGGGCGGGTTCGACCCAGGCGCCATCTTCGCGCTGCGCCTTGAGGATTTTCGCGGCCTGATCCGCGAGCACATCGGAGGTCTTGCCGGGGGTCGCGGGACGCACAAGACGGCGCGGGGTCCATTCGCCCTCGGGGATGGCGGCGAGTTGCTCGTAATGCGCTTCGATGGCGTCCAGTTGGCTCGGGCTCTTGAAGCTGTAGTGCGTGGGCATATCCGCGTCGCTGTAGGTCACTTCATAGTCTTTCGTGAAGTAGAGCGGCGTGTTGGTTTTGAGTTCGTAGAAGCGCGCGAGGCGTCCGTCTTCCAGGAGGGAGGCCTTGTAATAGGTTAGGGCGCGGGGGAGGGGCGCCAGGTACTTGCGGTCGCCGGTCAACTCGTAGACCCGCAGCAGCGAGCGCATGACGCCCTGGGACTCGCCGCCGGTGATGGATGCGGGTTCGAATTTCCGGGCCCAGGCGGGGTGCATGTCCGCGTTGTACTGTTGCGCCCAGCCGGGCTGCGGGTCGGGCATCTGCGCGAGGATCATGAAATCGCCAGCACGCCTGCCGGACCGCGTGTAGGCGTCGTTCTGGTAGATTTCGCCCGCCATGAACATGACTTCCAGCGTATCCGCCAGGGTGTTGTCGTTGAACGTGTAGAAGTCGGCGTAGGGCGCATTGGGATAGGCTTTCGGCCAGTCCTCGGGATAGGACGCCGGCTTCACGGGGTAGTTCGCGGGGTCTGGAGGCCCCGAGAAGCGCTGGGGCCACGCGCCATTGGGGTATTGCGCCTCCATCAGTTTTTTCAGGGCGTAGGTCGCGGCTTCGTGAATGGCTCTGTCCGAGAATTCGAGCGCCTGGTCCACCCGCATGAGGCAGCGCAACGCCGCCTGGGTCGTATCGTCGTCCAGCGTGCTGGTGTTTCGCGCATTCTCGTTGTGATCGGACTCCACGCGGTACCGGTACTTCTTGCGGTCCTCCGGCGCGAACTCCAGGCGATAATCCCAGCCGCCCGAGTCCAGTTGTGTGCGCACCAGCGCGGTGGCGGTTTCGCGGGCGGCCTCCAGGTAATAGGGATCGCGCGTGAGCTCGTACACCGTGACGTAGGCCAGCCCCACGCTCGGCGTGCCCGGCGGCTGCGCCCAGGCGGCGGTGCGCGTCGCGGGCACTTCACCTTCGACTTCGGAGAAATCGGCGGCATAACGCCAGAGGTAGCCGCCTTCGATGGAGACCGTGTCGCGGAAATACGCCACGCCGCGCCGGAGCGCGTCGGCGGCCTCGTCGCGCGACGGCGCCGGATCGGCCCAGGCCAGCGGGTGAAGAAGGCAAATGAAGAGGCCAGCGAAGCAACAGGAGACGACGCCAAACCGCCCTCTGGATGCGCGAATTGCAGCGATTTCCTGAAAGAAGCGGGATATAAGAGGTCGGGGTGGCATTGAAATCTCCTGCGTGGGATACCATAATGGCTTTTGGTTCGCGTGCCGCCCCTCGCGCCCTGCTGGCCCGCGCCGGCCTGATTGTATTGAATCAGAAGCTTTTCGGGCAGTTCAAGGGCATGTGCGCCTTTTCGAAATTCCGCGCCGCATCCATCTCGGGTGGCTTCGCCGTGCAGCAGTACGTCTTGCGCTCTACGCGCGGACAAACACCGCGGAGAATGAATGAACTATCGTGATGAAGGTCCCGAATGGCGCGTAGCGGCGGGGCGCCTATCGCCCCTCGTGGACGGTGAGGAATATTATCCGGCGCTCCGGGACGCCCTGATCGGGGCGCGTAAGCAGATCTTCATCGTCGGGTGGGACCTGCACACGGAAGTCCTGCTGCTTCGCGGGGACGCGGCGGAAGAAGCGGCCCGGGAAAGCGAGTGGCCGATCCGGCTTGCGGATCTGCTGCTTGCGCTGGTGCGGGAGCGCGCGGACCTCCACATCCGGCTGCTCATCTGGGAGGGATCCCCGCTTTTTGTTTTCGAGCGCCAGCATATCCCGCGCATGCACTGGCCGTGGGCCAAACACCCGCGGATCGAGATTGTCTGGGATCGCGATACGCCACGGCTCTCTTCGCACCACCAGAAATTCGTGGTGATAGACGGCGCGATGGCCTTTGCGGGGGGGATGGACCTGACCTCGGGCCGGTGGGACACGCACGCGCATCACCGGGAGGACCCGCGCCGCAAGACGCCGGGACTGTTCGCCGGGGAAGGCCAGCCCTACCACGACATCATGCTCGCGCTGGACGGCGAGGCGGCGCGCACGCTGGGCGGGTGGGCGCGGGAGCGCTGGCTGCGCGCGACCGGAGAGCGGGTGTCGCCTTGCGAAATCGAGGTCGAGGCGGATTCGCACTGGCCCGTGAACCTCAAGCCGGTTTTTCGGGATCAGGAGGTGGAGATTGCGCTTACGCAGCCGCTGTACGGGGGACGGCCCGAAAAGCGCCAGGTGGAGTCCACCTATCTGGCGCAAATCGCGGCGGCGCGGAGGCTGATCTACATTGAGTCTCAGTACCTCACGTGTGCGCCTATTGTGGATGCGCTCTGTGATCGGCTCCGGGAACAGGGTGGGCCGGAAGTCATAATAATCCTGCCGTGGGGTTGCCCGGGATCGCTTCAGGCGATGAGCATGGATCCCCGGCGCGACGAACTGCTTGATCGGCTGCGCGATACGGGCGGTCGCGTCCAGGCCTATTGGGCGACGCTGCGCGGCGGCGAACTTGAAAGCATCGCGTGCGACGCGGTCTACATACACGCAAAGACGTTGGTCATCGACGACAGGATGATGCGCGTGGGATCGGCCAACCTGAACAACCGATCCATGGGGCTCGACACGGAGTTGGACCTTTCGATTTGGTTGAAGGACGGCGACGAGGCGGGCGCGCGGGCGATCCGGGATTTCCGGCGGCGATTGATGGCCTACCTGCTCGGCGTGGACGTAGACGCGGTGTCGCGCGCGGAGGCGGAGACCGGTTCCGTAGTCGGCGCGATTGAAGCGCTCCGCGGGGGCGAGCGGACGCTGCATCCCTTTGCGCACCGGGCGACCCCGCTCCAGTCCTCCCTGGTGCTGCCGCGGGAACTTTCGGATCCGGACCGGCCGCTGGATGACATCGACGCCGATCGCGTGCTTCGGGTCATCGCGGAACTCGGGGGCGGCGAACCGCCCCTGCGCCGCCCGCTGTATTCGGCAATCGGGATGCTGAAACGGCGTCGCGGCGGCATCATCGCGCTTGGATGCCTGCTGGCGCTGATCGCGCTCTGGGCGCTGTCGCCATTGCGCGGCCTTATCGACTCGGAAGCCCTGCAAACCTCGCTCGAACGCATCCGATCCAGTCCAGCCGGCGCGGCGGGCGTGACGTTGGCGTTTGCGTTGCTCGCCACCGCCGGCGTTCCCGTGAGCATGCTTGCAACGGCGACCGGCGCCGTTTTCAGCGTCGCGCTGGCGCTCCCGGTGTGCCTGGCGGCGACAACGCTTTCGGCGTACCTGAGCTTCAGTGCGGGCCAGTTTGCGCCCGACCGATTGCGGGCCTTTATATCGGGCCGCATGCCGGAGGAACTGGAGCGCCGGCTTTCGAACTTGAGCGTCCTCGGTGTGGTAATCCTCCGCCACATTCCCGTAGCGCCGTTCGCCATCGTCAACCTTGCGTGCGGGCTGGTTGGCGTGCCCCGGGGGCGCTTTCTTGCGGGAACCGCGCTGGGGATGCTTCCGGGCATGCTGATGCTCGCGTGGCTCGGACAGGAGACGGTCGAGGTGCTCCTTAATCCGGGTTCGGGGGGCGCGGTGAAACTCGCGGCCATCGCGGCCTTCGTTATCGGCATGGCTTTCGCCGCCGAACGCGTGCTGCGGCGCTATGACCCGGATTCGTACGACTCCTCCGGCGCGGGCGCGGAGTAGGCACGTGCGGCGCCGGGCGGCCAGCTGGAATATTCACGGGTGCGTCGGCCCGGGAGGGCAGCACGATGTTGATCGGGTTGCTCGGGTGTTGCGCACGCTGGACGCGGATGTAATCGGCCTTCAGGAAGTGGATTGGCGGCATCCGGCCGGCGAGAAGAAGGAAGTGCTGGCGTATCTGGCCGACGCCCTGGGTATGCACGCCGTCGAGGGGCCGAACCTCCATGATCACCGGGGCCGGTACGGCAACGGGCTTCTGACGCGCCTGCCCGTACTCGGATACCGCCAGCGATCCCTCGCCTGCGACGGGCGGGAGCCGCGCGGCGCCATTGACGCCACCCTGGACACGGGCGACGGGCGCTTGCGGGTGATCGTGACCCACCTGGGGCTCAACGCGCGCGAGCGCCGGATGCAACTGAACTGGCTGCGCGAGGCGGCGTCCGCGCACACGCGGGGAGACTATATGTTGCTGTTGGGCGACCTGAACGAGTGGTTCGGAACCCGCACCGTGCGGCGCGCGCTGACGCCGCAGCCATTTTCGGCCCTGTTTACCGGGCGCACGTTTCCGAGCCGCTGGCCGCTTTTTTCGCTCGACTGCATTCTTGCGGAACCCGCGCCGCGGGCGCTGTCGGGCCGGGTAGTTCGCACGCCGGAAGCACGGCTCGCCTCGGATCATCTCCCCGTGGTGGCGGACATCGCGTGGGACCCATGCGGGGCCCCGTAACGGGCGCCGCCCCGGCCTGGAGCCCACGATGCGCATGGGGCGGGGTCAGGCTGTGATTAGCTTTTCGATACATCCCGCCGGCGCCGTGGCGCTGTTCACCGCGACGGCGCTGCTCGCGGCGGTTCCGGGCGCCAGCGTGATCGCGGTAAGCGCCCGCGCGGCGGCCGGAGGATTCAGGCATGGCCTCTACACGGCGCTGGGGGTGACGGCCGGGGATTTGGTTTTCCTGATCACCGCGTTTGTTGGACTATCGGCTGTGTCGAATGTCCTCGGAGAAGCGGGCGCCGCCTGGCTCTCCCTGGCGTGCGGCGCGTATCTGATCGTCCTCGGGGGGCTGTTGTTACGCCCTCCGCCGAAATTTGCGCCAGAACAAGGGATTCCCGGCGGCGGAGCGGCGGCGTCGTTTCTTCTTGGCCTGGCCATTACCCTCGGCGATCAGAAGGCGGTGCTTTTCTATGCGGGCTTTCTTCCGGCTTTCGTGGATGTCCATGTGCTCACTCGGTGGGATTGTGCGCTGATTGCGGTGGCGATACTGACGCCACTGACTCTGGTCAAGCTCCTGTACGCCGCCGCCGCCAGCCGCGCGGGTGTGCGCGTTTCACCCCGCCTGGCGGGAAGGCTGGGAAAAGTCGCCTCTTGCGTTCTCGTGGCCGTGGGGGTATGGTTGGTGGTGCGGGCGCTTCCGGGACTTCTGCGCGTGTATGCCGGGGTCGGAATGGAACTATAGTCCGGCTATGCGGCACGAAACAAAGATAAGGAGGCAGGGATCATGATTCGATTTGTGTGCGGTGTTACCATCTTGTTGCTGCTTGCGGGATGCGCCAGCCGCCCCATTTCGAATTCGGGCTATTCCCGGCACGGGTATGGCGGCGGGAACCCGATGTACCGGGGCGAGCTGAGCGAATTCGACGTGCTGGGGGTTCGGGCGGGGACAGACGTTTCCGAGGAGGCCATTCGCGCGGCGCTCGACGAGGGTCCGGAGCGAATCACCTTGCGCCGGGGCGATCCGGTGCTCCTGATCCAGTCCGGGGCGCTGATGCCGGATGAGGAGATGATCGCACACCTGGAGCGCGACTTGAGCGTCACGGTTTTCACGGGAATTCCAGAGCGCGAGAAGGACGAGGACGCGAGCTACGCCAGTTCGCTGCGACTGGCCGCCGCGCGGGGCGGTATCGGGACGATTCTGGTGTATTGGGGCGTGCTGGAATCGGGCACGCAGAATCTGGCGACGAAGACCGTGTCCTGGGCGCCGATCGTGGGGTATGCGGTGCCGGACGAAACCCAGCGCATGCGGATCCGGCTGAAGGTGGCCGCAATCGACGTGCGTACGGGCCATTGGGAGATGTTTACGCCGGAGACCTTCGAGGACAAGAGCATGAGCGCGCGGGTCAACCGCCGGAACAGCGATCAGGCGCAGGTCGCAACGCTCAAATCGCAGGCCTACGAGAAGGCGGCGGGCGAGATCGCGTCGCGCTATATCCGGTAGACCGGCTAGACGGCGCGGATTAGATCGGCCATGGCCCGCACCCATGTCGGGTGGGTGTTGAGGGAAGGGATCAATTCGAACGCCTCTCCGCCATGTTCGAGGAAGCTTTCCTTCGCCTGCATCCCGATTTCCTCGAGGGTCTCGAGGCAATCCGCCGTAAACGCGGGCGAGAGGATCGCCAGCCGCTTCACGCCTTCGTTCGCCAGCCGTTCGACCGTCTCGTCGGTGGCCGGGGTAAGCCACGGATCGCGGCCCAGCCGGGACTGGAAAGTCAGCGTGCAATTGTCGTCCGTCAGGCCCAGCCGCTCCATGATCGCGCGGGCGGTGAAGGCGCAATGACGCCGGTAACAGTGCTTGTTGGCGGAATTAAGGACGCTGCAGCAGTCCGGAACCTTCAGGCAGTGCTCGCCGGAGGGGTCGCCCTTCTCGATTTGACGCTCGGGGAGGCCGTGGTAGCTCAGCACGACGTGATCCGGTTTGAAGGCCTCCAGGCGCTCCGCGGCGACTTCGCGCCAGGCGTCCAGGTAGCCCTCGTCGTCGTAGTAGGGCGGGAGGATCGAGAAAAACGGGACGTTCCACTGTTTCGCGGCGTAGCGGTAGCAGCGCTCCATTACCGCGCCGGTCGTCGCCGAAGCGTACTGGGGAAACATGGGCACGACGATGATCCGGTCCACGTCCTTTTCCAGGAGTTCCTCTATGCCGTCTTCAATCGAGGGCACGCCATAGGCCATGCCCAGGGCGATGGGCATGTCGGGGAGTTCTTTGGCGAGGGCCTCGGCGAAATCCTCGCTGATGCTGATCAGGGGGGAGCCGCGGTCCGTCCAGATGGCCTTGTAGGCCTCCGCGGTCTGTTTCGGCCGGAACGGGAGGATGAAGCAATTCACGATAATCCAGCGCTTCCAGGCCGCAATGTCGATAATCCGCGGATCGGACAGGAACTGGCGGAGATATTCGCGGGTCTCGGCGGTTTCGGGCGCCGAGGACGATCCGGTGTTCAGGAGCAGGATGCCGGTGGAAAATTCTTTCATCTGATAGCGGGTCCATTCGTTCTAACGGCCAATGCCCAATACGGTGAGGGGTGGCTGGCGTCCCCCTCGTTTGCCTGCCGCGGACGCTATCCCCTGACGCGCCGGCGGGTGGCCTGCGCGGGAGACGCTTGCGCGCCGCTTATTATCTTGTATTCCAATGACGCCAGGAAATAAGGCAGAAACTCCCCCAGAGTATAGCAGTTATTACGGCCACCTCCAACGCGAGCGCGGCCGTCAGCACGTTGTAGGGCACGCCACCGTGCTTGTGGAGCAGCCAGGCGGCGGCGACGAAGGGCGCGCCGGTGGCGTCGGGGGTGACGGGTATGGCGCTGACGAGCCCGTGGGCGCAGCGGGCGGCGCAAACGAGCAGAAACGAGACTTCGTAGCCAAAGGCGTCGCAAAGCAAGATTACGGCGAAGATATCGGTGAGTTTTGCGGCGGCGGTAAGCGCCATGATCACCGGCAGCTTCCGTTTAAACAGGGCGACCTCCCGGCGGAGGCGTTGAAGCAGTCGCAAGAGCCGGCGGCTCCAGTTCGAGGCCGTCTTTTCGTCGGCGTCCGCAAGCGATACCGTGGCACACCACCACCAGAGGGCCGCGGCCAGCGCCGCGCCCGCAACGAGTAAGCCGGCGGCGGCGGGCAATGACAGAAAGCCGATTGCCGCGACGCCGAGGACGCCCAGGCCCAGCGTCCAGGCGACCTCCACGGCGCGATCCAGCCCGATCCAGGCGGCGATCCGGACATTTCGATGGTCCCGCAGGAGGAGGGGCGCCAGTTCTCCCGCCCGTCCTGGGGTCCAGTGGCCGGCGGTCTTTGCGAGGAAGAAGAGGAAGACGCCGCTTTGCCCCGGACCGAGGGCATGGCCCCACTTGGCGGCGCGAATCCAGAAGCCGGCCACGATGAGCAGGGCCATGGCGGCGAGGGGAAGCTTTTCGGCGCCGCGCACGAGCGCGGCAAGGTTGCCGACGCCGAAATACCAGCCCAGAAACGCCGCCAGCACCATCCCCGCGAGGATGAGGTAGCGGTTCCAGCCGGGGCCGCGCGCGTTGGTGGACGCGCGCTTCATGGAATTTCCACCGCGCCATCGTCGCGGAGGAAGTCCCAGCGCCACACGGTCACGTCGTCCGAGCAGGCCTCGTCAATGCGCGTCATGTGCGTCTCCACCCAGTCCACCTCGCGCCCGAGGTCCTTCACCAGCGCCCCATGGTGGCGCCACATCAGGAAGCGGGAGGCCTCTGCGATGAAGTAGCCCCGGGGGTGATCGGCGAGAAAGGCCTTCAGGGCCTCCAGGGAATCGAGCCCTTCGAGGCCGGATTCCTGGTATTCCCATCGGGTGTAGCGGTTGGGGAACCAGTTGTCGACGTGACCGACATAGTGGTGGACGGGCAGGAAAGTTGTGGTGAGGACCGCTTCGCCCGGCTGCCGGCGTTCGCGCACCCAGCGCGTTGGAAGTTTCCATTGCGGGTGGCGCACCGCCAGGGTGGTGTGGGCCCCGCGCGCCGCTTCGAGGCTATCCCCCAGGAGTGTCGCCGAGCTCCAGGCCAGGCGGGAGAGGAAGATCACGATCAGAGCGGCGCAGAGGCCATGCAACAGGCTGCGCCGCGCGCCACGCAACACGCCCAGGAGGGCGAGTAGACCGCAGGAACCGAGCATGACATACAGGGGGTAGGCGAAGAAGATGAACCGGAAGCGGCGGTAGCCAATGAGGTAGGTGAGAACGAAGAGGGGCACGAAAAAGCCGAGCAGTACCCAAATCGAGGCCCGATCCCGGCGCCAGAGCAGGAGCGCGGCCCCGAGGATAGCGACGGCAAGATAACCGATGCTCAGGTTGTTGGCGAAGAAGCGGACGTAGTAGTAGCGATCGGTTCGGAGTTGATCGAGAAGTGTCCCGCCCAGACCGGTCTGGAAGACGGCCGCGCGGTCCACGGGGTTTGGGTTGAGCCAGAGCGCGATGATGGTGATCGCGCCCAGGGCCGCACAGCCGGTGAGCGCCCAGGCCCAGCGCGTATCGCGACGTCTATCTCGCCAGCCGAGGCCCAGGGCGAAGAGGCCGGGGGCGCCGAGGAAGAGAATGGAGTGAAACGAGGTCAGCAGGCCGAGCAGGTAGGCCGCCACGGCGCCGAGTCCCCAGTAGGGCGCGCTGGCCCTCGCGCCCGCGAAATAGCGCCAGGCGCAATAGAGGAAAGCCAGGTAGGCGGTCACCTGAAGCTCGTACATGCGCGCCTGTCGCGACCAGGCCACCTGCCAGGGGGAGGTGGCGAATAGCAGCGCGGCGAGGAGGGCCACCGGACGCCCGAGCCAGACCCGTGCGAGAAAATACACGAGCAGGGTGTTGCACGCCGCGAGGAGCACGGAGGGGAACCGCGCGGCGACCTCGCTGTCACCGAGCAGCGCCACGAAGGCCGCCAGCAGGTAGTTGTATGCGGTGGAACTGGGGTAGACGTTGCCGCTGGGGAGGGCGGGCCAGCCCACTTCCGCGATATTCTTCGCCACGTAAAGGTGGACCAGCTCATCGTGCCAGAGGCTCGGGACGCCCAGGTTGGGGAGCCCAAAGGCCAGGGCGGTGGCGGCCAGCAGGCCGATGGCGGCCCATTCCCAGCGCGCCAGGGCGGGCGGGGCCGGGCGGAGCGGCGCCAGGGCGAGGGCGTGGAGCTCGCGGGCGAATCGGATCAGGGGTTGAAGCGGGCGCATGGGTGCTGGTGAATTCCGTGACATGGCGGTGGGCGTATTGTATACAGGCGCCCGCGCGTTTGACGAATCGCCCCCCGTTTGGTTTAGTCTCAGCGCGGCGACAACCGAGCGCCATTGGAAACGCGATGACAACACCGATCAAGATATGTTGCGCCTGCTCCCATGGCGGCCACCTGAACGAGCTGCTTCAGATCCAGGAGGCCTTCACGGGGCACGAGGTCTTTTTCTTCTGTTACGAGGCGGAAACCACCCGGCGCCTTGAACGGGCGTATCTCGTGCCGAACATGGCTCGAAATCCGATTGAATTCCTCAAGAATCTCGGCCGCGTCTGGCGCATTTTCCGCCGGGAAGAGCCGAAATTGATCGTCTCCACGGGGGCCGAGATAGCCATTCCGGTCGTGCTCGTGGGGAAGCTCCTGCGGATCCCCGCGCTCTATGTTGAATGCGGTGCGCAGGTGGTCCGGCCTTCTGTCACGGGGCGTGTGATGTACTGGCTGGCGGACGAATTCTACGTGCAGTGGCCCGAGTTGCTCCAGGCCTACGGTCCCCGGGCCCGCTACGCGGGATCCCTCATCGACGAGACGCCCGCGCCGTGATCTACGTGACCCTCGGCACCATGTTTCTCGGTTTTGACCGGCTCGTTGAGGCTGTTGACCGCATCGCGGAGACCTCGGGGGAGCAGGTCGTTGTCCAGACCGGTCTCTCCCAAAAGCGGCCCCGGCACTGTGCCTGGTTCGACTTCCTGCCGCACGAGGACGTGCTTGCCATTCAACGGCGCGCGCGGGTCATCGTGGGGCACGCGGGGATCGGCACCGTGCTCGACGCACTGGCGGTGAAGCGCCCGCTGATCGTGGTTCCGCGGCTGAAACGGTATGGCGAGCACATGAACGACCACCAGATGGAAATTGCGGAAGCGGTCGCGCGGCGGGGCTGGGGGCGGATGGTGCTGGATGTGGAGGAACTTGCGGAGGCCTGCGCCCGCCCGCCTGCCGCGCCCGTGGATTATCGGCCCAATAAGGCGCCGCTGATTGCGGCTATACGTAACGCGGTTGAGCGCGTTGCGGGGGCGTAGGGGGGACTCTTCGAGGAGTGGCGCCCACATTCTTTTGGAGCCGCTCGCGTGGGGCAGTGCTGGCTGGGTTGTGGGCCTCTTGCTCCAGGCACACGAAGGCGCTGGGGCGCCATCGCGTGGCACGGAGGTTTTGGGGTGGATTGTGGGATAGCGAGCGTGCGTTGGCTTTCCAGGGTTCCGTGGGAGCTATCCCATGCGCGAATTCTTTATTCGCCGTGCGGTGGCGCGGCATAATGCGGCGGGAATGGCGGCTGTGACCTGGAAGGGAATCGATTCGCGGTGCGGGCGAGCATCATCATACCGGCGCACAACGCGCAGCGAACGCTGGCGCGGTGTGTCGGGGCGTGTCTTTCCCAGGAGTATCCGGATTTCGAGGTGATCGTGGTGGACGATGGGTCCACGGACGCGACGGCGTCGATTGCCCGGGAGATCGCGGGAATCACCCGCATCCAGCAGGAAAACCAGGGGCCCGCGGCGGCGCGCAACCGGGGCGCGGGGGCCGCGACGGGAGAGATTCTGGTATTCACCGATGCGGACTGCGTACCCGAGCCGGGTTGGCTTGCGCGGCTGCTCTCGGCCTTCGATGATGGGGTCGCGGGCGTGGGGGGGACGTACACGTGCGCGAACCCGGAGCGCCGTCTGGCCCGGGTGATTCAGGCGGAAATCGCGCGGCGCCACGCGCAGTTTGGCGATCGGGTGGATTTCCTGGGTTCGTTTAACGTGGCGTATCGCGCCGAAAACTTCCGCAACGTTGGGGGCTTTGATGAATCCTACCGCCAGGCTTCGGGGGAGGACAACGATCTCGCGTATCGTGTTGAGGCGTCGGGCGGCCTGCTGCGATTCACTTCGGAGGCCGCCGTGGCGCATTATCACCCCGACCGCTTATGGCGCTATCTGCGCACCCAGGCGCGCCACGGCTACTGGCGGATTAAGCTGTACCGCGACCACCCCGCACGCGCACGGGGCGACCAGTACGCCGGCTTGCCGGACCTGATCGCGCCGCCGCTCGCCCTTTTGGGGGCCGCGCTCGCCCCCGCACTGGCAGCCGCGCAGGCGCTGGGCTGGAACGGGATCCGCCTCCTGCCGGCCCTGGCGTCGGTGTGGACGGTGACGGCGCTGCTGCACGCGCCTTTGATCCGGCAAATGCGCGGCGCGCTCGCCCCCGCCGACCTGCTATACTTCGGCCTCGTGCTTTTGTTGCGCGATGTGGCCCGGGCGGCGGGCCTGTGTCGCGGATTCTGGGACTTTCAGGTGCGGGGAGGGAGTTGAGCATCGTGGCGCGCGTCCTGGTGATAGTGCCGGCATACAACGAGGAAGCAACGATCGCGGATGTGATCGCGCAGGTGCGGGCCGCGCTCCCGGACGGCGATATTGTGGTCGTGGATGACGGGTCCCGAGATGCGACAGCGGCGCGCGTGCGGAAGTCCGGCGCCGCCACGCTCCTGTCGCTCCCGTTCAACCTGGGCATCGGCGGCGCCATGCAGACGGGCTACAAATACGCGCTGCGGCACGGGTATGACGTGGCCGTGCAATGCGACGCGGACGGGCAGCACCCCGCGGGCGAGATCGGGCGGCTTGTCGAGCGCATCGCCGATGGCACGGCGGATGTCGTCATTGGATCGCGGTATGTGGCCGACCGAGGGTATACGCCAACGCTGATTCGCCGGATCGGGAAGTCGCTGCTCTCGCGCTGGATCGATTTCTTCATTGGCGGGGGCATTACCGACACCACGAGCGGATTCCGGGCGATGAACCGCGCCACGATTGCGGTGGTGGCCGAGCGTTACCCGGAAGACTACCCCGAGCCGGAAGTGCTGGTGATCCTGCATAAGCACGGCCTGAAGGCCGTCGAGATTCCCGTCACCATGCGCGCGCGGCAGGGGGGAATCAGCTCTATTCGCCCCCACGGCGCCGCCTATTACATGATCAAGGTCGGCCTCGCGGTTTTCATCGATCTTTTCCGCCAGTACGCCCCGCCGCGCGCGAACCAGCAGGAGCATTAGACTGTGGACGAGCAATCCGCCGAGATCATCGGATTCTACTGGTCGCACCGGGTGGGCCTTCTTTGCGTGAGCATGGCGTTCATGGGGCTTGTGCTCGAACTGGTCCGCCGGGGGCATTTGAAGGAGCGTTACGCCCTGCTCTGGCTCGCGGCGGCCGTGGCCGGGCTTTTCGTTGGTCTGTTTCCCCGGTTAATTGTGTGGATGTCCGGCGCTTTCGGCTTCCAATACTTGACCGTGTTTTACGTGACTTCCTTCCTTTTTTTGCTTTTGCTGGTGCTGGCGTTCACCGTGATTATCTCGAAGCTCTCCGATCGGAACCGCGCGCTCGCGCAGGAGATCGCCCTGCTTGCGCAGCGCCTGGATGCCTTGGAGGAGGCGCGCTGTGACTCCCGGTGAGCCGGCATTTCCCGGCCCGGCGGGGTGGCGCGCGTGGCTCCATCGCCTGCTTGCGGCGTGGGCCGTGTTCGTCGCCCTGTTTTTTCTGGTGCGGTTCAGTTTCGCCTTTTACTTCGCCAATCAGGCGGCGATTGAGGCCTTTTTTTCGCGCTGATCGGCGAACTCCCGGCGGCATCGGTCGGCGGCGCGTTAATTCGTGACAACGAGCGGGAATCGTGCTAAAGTGTAGGGGCTGCGTTCCGAATCGTCACCCGGTCCGGGATGTGGCCGAAGAGGCGCGGTGCGGGCGCCTGGGGTCGATTCAGGGCGTTCACCGAGGCCCCAGTGGCCGTTGATGGAATCGAGGGAAACCAGTGAATCGTGTGCTGACCATCATCCTCGCGGGCGGAGCGGGCGAACGGCTTTACCCGCTGACCCGGCACCGCGCGAAACCGGCGGTCCCCTTTGGCGGCTGCTACCGAATCATCGATTTTGCGATGGCCAACTGCGTCAACTCCAATTGCCGCCGCATTCATATCCTGACCCAGTACAAATCCCAATCGCTGGCGCGGCACATCCGGCACAGCTGGGACATCACCCGCCCGGAACTTGGGGAATCCATCGAGATCATCCCGCCGCAGATGCGCGTGAACGACAGCTGGTATCGCGGGACGGCGGACGCGCTCTACCACAACCTCTACTCCATCGATCGGGAAGCGCCCGACGAGGTGCTGGTGCTTTCGTCGGATCACATTTACAAGATGGATTATCAGAAGATGGTCCAGTTCCACCGGCAGACCGAGGCGGGGGCCACGGTGGCCACGATACCGGTGCCGCTGCTCGAAGCGCCGCGTTACGGCGTTGTTTCCGTCGACCGGGACAGCCGCATTATTGGTTTCGACGAGAAACCGTCCGAGCCGCGGCCTGATCCGGGCAATCCGGAGTGCGCGATGGCGTCCATGGGGATCTATGTCTTTAATATGGAGGTGCTTCGGGAGGCGCTGCTGGCCGACGCCAACCTGAATACGTCGCACGATTTCGGCAAGGACATTCTTCCGGCCCTGCTGAGCCGGGCGAGCGTCTACGCCTACCCGTTTCAGGACGAGAACAAGAAGTCCGCGCGCTACTGGCGCGATGTGGGCACGCTTGACGCCTACTGGGAGGCGAATATGGACCTCGCCAGCGTGGACCCGCTTTTCAACCTGTATGATCGCAACTGGCCGATGCTGATCCGCATGCCGGCCTATCCGCCCGCGAAGTTCGTGTTTGGCACGCCCGGCGATCGTTATGGCGTGGCCGTCGATTCCATCATCAGCCCGGGATGCATCATCAGCGGCGGCCAGGTGGTCCGATCCGTGCTTTCGCCCGAGGTCCGGGTGAACAGCTACGCCCATGTTGAGGAGTCCGTGCTGTTCAACGATGTCCACATCGGGCGCCATGCCCGGCTTCGCCGGGTGATCGTGGAAAAACATGTCCGGATCCCGCCCCACGCCGAGATTGGCTTCGATCTGGAGCGGGACGCGCGCCATTTCCGGGTCACGCCCAACGGGGTGGTGGTGGTGGAATCCGGCGACGCGATTCCGGTTGCGGCGGCGTTTTGAGCCCCCGGCGGGCGCCCTGACTTGCGATTTCCGGGGCCACGAATGCAATAGCAGCCCCATAGCCGCCCCAGGGAGCAGCCCGGTATGGGACTTCATGGCATACGAGGGTGTTCTTGTATGATGACGCGCTCGCGGTTATACTGCCTCCCCTCGGAATAAGCGAACATTGGCACTACAGCCCGGAAAGGCGTGTCTTGTGATGATTAGAACGGCACTTCAGATTCTCTGTGCACTGGCCGCCCTGGCGATTGCCCCGTACGCGCTTGCCCAGGCCGATGCTCCGGAGCCGCCCGCGCCGCCCGTGGCGGGGGGGCCGGACGAGGCCGAGTTGGCCGCCTATCTGGAGCCTCTCAAGGCGCTGGAAGGAGACCAGGCCGCCTTCGCGGACCGGGTGTGGGACATGGGGAACGCGGAGTTCAAGAAGCTCGACGAGAACCGGACCATCCTGGCCAATCCGCAGTCGAGCAACGACAGCAAGATCGCGGCCAGCCGCGAGATCCGTGTAAACGTGGCGCGCCTGGAGGCGCTGGCGGCGTACGGCGTTGAACGATTCGAGAACAATCCCCGTCTCCGCAACTTCCGCGGCAATGTTTACTACGACGTCCTGGACAAACAGGTTGAGGGCGTGAAAGAGTGGCACACGGCGGTGTCCCTGGACAGCAAGTACGCCGATCCGTACAACAACCTCGGCATGCACTACTTCCACGTGGGCCGATATCCGCTGGGCTTTCAGAACATGGATATGGCGCTCAAGCTCGACCCGAAGAGCCCGGATTTCTGCTTTAACATGGCCCAGAACTACCTTATTTACCGCCCGCAGACGGAATCCCACCGCGGGTGGCCCGCGGAGAAGGTGTATAAAGAGGCCATGAAACTCTCGAAGAAAGCCGTGAAACTGGCTCCGAAAGATTACGAACTCCTGCAGGACTACGCCGTGAACTTTCTGGCGGCGCAAAATTTTGGCGTTGAGCCCAACTGGAAAGAGGCGGTGAAAGCGTGGCGCGCCGCGCGCGTATACGCCCGAACGGACGAGGAGCGTTTTTTTACGTGGATGAATGAAGGCCGCGCCTGGCGCTCAATGGGGAAGAAGGGCGAGGCCATTGCGGCGTTCCAGGAAGCCCTCAAGATCATTCCGGAAAGCGAGGTGGCCCGCAACAATATCGCGCGGCTGGAGGCCGGGGAATGACAGCCGCACGCATGAGCGCCGCCGCGCCTCCGGAGCCTGGCCCGCGGCTGTGAACACCTTGCGATCCCTATTGACCAGCCGCAAGGCGGGCAATGTCGCCGTTGTCGCCTTCCTGCTGGTGTGCGCGTACCTTTTCGTTATCCGCGAAATGCGCTTCTTCCGGATCCCTTCCTCCTCGATGGAGCCCACCCTGTTGCGCGCCGACCAGATTGCGACGCTTTCCGAGCCCGCGTACCGGCGCGGGGACATCATCGTCACGAAGGACAACGCCAATGGGGGCTTCATGGTCAAGCGAATCGTCGGGCTGGGGGGGGACGCCATTGCGGTGCGCCGGGGCGCGCTGTTCGTAAACGGAGAGTACGCCTCCGAGCCCTATATCCTGGAGCCCATTGGCTACGAGATTCCCGCGCCGGTCATCGTGCCCGAGAATCATGTTTTTCTGCTGGGCGACAACCGTAACAACAGTTCGGACAGCCACGATCATCTCGAGACCTTTCCCGAGGCAGACATCATAGGCCGCGTTCGATTCATTTATTTCCCGTACGACCGCTGGGGGGTGGTGCGGTCGTATCCCCTGACAAACCGGCACGGCCAGTAGCGATTTCGGGCCCTTCCGTGGCGTGGCCGGGCGCAAATGCGGTACAATCAGCGGGTGGCGGCCCGGCCCGGCGAAGGCGGGCGCCGCGGCAGCAATGCGTGCGAGTTGGATGGGCTTAACCAGGAAGACCCCCGGAGCGGATGAGCCAGTACGAATACAGTTTTGGAAGCGGCGCCTCGGGGCGCCCGGGCATTACCTGGGCCACACAGCGCCTGATCCTGGCGAACGTGATCGTGTTCGCGCTTCAGCTCGTTTCCGATCCCCTGTTCAAGAGCGCCGGCGTACATTCCGGGTATTTCGGCGGCGGCTTCGGCCTCTGGTTCGGATTTTACCAGCCCGCCTTCCTCCAGGGCTTTGTATGGACCCCCTTCACCTACCAGTTTCTGCACAGCACGCTGCTGCATCTTTTTCTGAACATGCTCTGGCTGTTTTTCTTCGGCCCGGACGTCGAGCGGGTGCTGGGCACGCGCAATTTCTTTCGCTTCTACCTCATCTGCGGGGCCGGCGGGGTGCTGGCGACCTTCATTCCCTATTTCGTGAACGGATCCGCCACCAATGTGGTCGGCGCGAGCGGCGCGGTCATGGGGGTGCTGGTTGCTTTCGCCCTGATCGAGCCGGACCGCCAGGTCTTTCTGTTTCCGTTCCCGTGGCCCCTGAACGCGCGCGCCCTGGTCATGATCGTGGTGGTGATGAACATCATCACCGCCCTGAGCGCGGCGCCGGTGTCGGTGATGACGCATTTCGGGGGGATGGTCATGGGGTTCCTGTACATGAAATCCCTGCCCCTGATCTTAAATTTCCAGCGGAACCGCCGCCGCCGCGCGAGCGAGGCGAAAAAGAAGACCAAGCCCTCGGAAAAGGTGGGGGAGGCGGTGGACAATATCTTCAAGTTTGACGACCGGAAGCGCCGGTAGGCGAATACGGGAATGCACGGATCATGACCGGTTTCTCCGAGCTACTCTGGGTCAGCGCGATCATCCTGGTGCTCAGCGCCACGGGGGTTTGGCCCACCATCATGCGCGGCCTGCGCGAACTGCGTGGCGAGCCCCCGCTGGACGACGACCCGCGCCGCCATCCGGGCGCGCCGCCGGGCGACCTGGACATGTGCTTCCGGATGCTGGGGATCTCGCCCTCCTCGAACTGGGACGAGATAGAGAAAGCGTACAAGCGCAAGGCCAAGATCCACCATCCGGATCGCGGCGGCGACGAAGATACCATGCGCGCCTTGAACGAGGCCTACAACCGATTGAAACGCCTTCGCAAACGCTGACACGTTGCGGGCGTCCACCTGGCAAAGGGTTCAACCATGACTGAGTTTGTTCGCCGGATCGCCCTGGGAGCGGCCGTGACCGCCCTGTTCTCCACGGCCGCGCTGGCCGCGGGCATCACGTACGAGGGGGGCGAGGGCCCCGGAAAAGGCAAGCACATTGTGTTTGTCACGGGCGACGAGGAATACCGCTCGGAGGAGGGCATGCCCCAGCTGGCGAAGATCCTGGCGGTGCGCCACGGCTTCAAATGCACGGTGCTGTTTTCCATCAACAAGGAAACCGGCGAAATCGACCCGGGCACGCTGGACAACATCCCGGGCCTGGAGGCGCTGCGGGATGCCGACCTGATGGTGCTGTTCACCCGCTTCCGCGAACTGCCGGACGCGGACATGAAGCATATTGTGGATTACACCAACTCCGGGCGCCCGATCATTGCGCTGCGCACGGCGACCCACCCCTTCTTTTACCGGGAGAACCCGGACAGCCCCTACGCGAAATGGACCTGGAACAACCCCGATCCGGATTTCCAGGGCGGCTACGGGCGCCAGGTGCTCGGCGAAACGTGGGTGAGCCACTACGGCAAACACGGCACGGAAAGCACCCGGGGCGAGATCGTGCCGGAGATGAAGGACCACCCCATCGTTCAAGGCTGCGAGGACATCTGGGGGGACACGGATGTGTACGGGATCAACAGCCTGACCGGGGACAGCCAGCCGCTGGTGAACGGCATCGTGCTTACCGGCATGAACCCGGACGACCCGCCCGGCACGGAGAAGACCGAGAAGCAGCCGATCGCGTGGATCAAGACCTGGACCGGGGAGTCCGGAACGCCCGCCCGCGTATTCACCACGACCATGGGCGCCTCGCGGGACCTGCTGAGCGAGGGCCTGCGCCGCTTGCTGGTGAACGCGGCGTACTGGTGCACCGGGCTGGAAGAGCAGATCCCGCCCCGCGCGAACGTCGATATCGTCGGCGAATACAACCCGACGCCATTCGGCTTCAACGAACACCAGAAAGGCCTCAAGCCCGAAGACCACGCCCTGGCGGAATAGGGCAAGGGGGACCGCATGGGGCGGGCAGGTGTGCGAGTTCCCATAATACAGGATCCCGAACCAGCCAGAGGCTGTGCCTTGGCATTGACTGAATACACCATTTCAGGTATAGTTCTTCTGTGCTCAATTAAAAACTGGGGGCGCACGCATGAAGGAACTGTCATTCGAATTTGATACCCGAAAGCGTCTGAAAGCGTTCCCCTATGATGTCCGACGAGAGGTAGCACATGCACTATACGAGGCACAGCGAGGCGGAAAACACGAGAAGGTAAAGGTCCTCACCGGGTTTCATGGCGCGGGCGTACTGGAGATCCGGGACCGGTACGAGGGTTGTGCCTATCGCGTTTTCTATACGACGCTGATCCCATCTCGAATATGTATTTTGCACGCGGTTAAGAAGAAGTCGAAGCGAGGAATCTCCACGCCCAAACAAGAACTTGACCTGCTCCGGCAACGCTTGATCGCGACCAGAGAGAAATATGGCGGTTGACAATATCCGCCTTGGGAGTAACACACCATGAATCAGGCCAGGGACAGTCGGACTCGGGATACCATGGTGGAGCGTTGTGGGAACGTTTTTGCGGACTTGGGAATCAGAAATCCCGAGCTGGCAAGACTGAAGGCCGATGTCGCCATCGAAATAAAAGCGGCCATCGAACGTCGGGGGATTACCCAGAAAGAGGCCGGGAAACTCCTCGGCCTGCCGGCGCAAAAGGTAAGCGATATCGTCTGCGGGCGCCTGAAAGGCTATACCCTCGATCGCCTTTTCACCTACCTGAACCGCTTGGACATCGACGTGTACGTCAGGATGGCTTCCAAGCCGGCGCGGCGCGAGAAGGCCGAATTGCGGGCTGTTTAACAAGGGGACCGCATCGGGCGGGCAGGTGTGCGAGCTCCCGTGATTCAGAATCCCGCACCGGCCCAAGGCTCTGCCCCCCAAGCCCCCTCCGCTCGCCTGGCCGCCGCGAATTGAATAAACCGCGCGCTCCCGCGTCCGTTTCCGCGAAGACACGGTAGTTCCCGTATCGGGACGGGCGCCCTGTAACAAAGGGCTGCCCCAGTGGTATCCCTTAGCAGGACACCCCCGGGCCAGGGGGGAAGAGGAGCGCAGGCGGACCATGTTTGAGGCGATCGCGGAATCGACCCAGTCGACGGTGGACATGTTGTTGCGGCTGTTTGGCGGCGCCTTCCGGAGGGCGGGGCGGCTTATCCGGGGGCGGTAGCGGCGTCCATCGGGCCGGTGGCGGGCGCCGGGATCCTGTGCGCGTTGCGGGGCCGCCCGGGAAATGGATGGCGTGAGGGCCAGAGGGGACCGATTGCGGATGATGAAAACCGGAATGGAAGCCAGAAAGCGGCGCGTCCTTTTGGCGGGACTGATACTTGGCCTGTTGATCGTGCTTGGCGTATGGATGGCCCGAACGAGCCCTTCCACCCTCGAGAATCATAGCGTCGTGGCGGCGAACGACGCACCAGCGCGCGAATCGACGCGCCCCGAACGGGAGATAGCGCCGGAAAAGGGCGCGGGTGACCCCGGCGAGAACGAAGGGGAAAGGGCGACCCTGGCTGACCTGAAGCATGGGTGGCGGAACGACAGCCTTTTTGAAATTGACGCTATTCGGAACGAGACCCCGGCGGAGACCTTGTACGATCTCGCCGACCGGATGAACACGTTCTATATGGTGGGCAATTTCACCGGTAACGGGACGCCGGGCACCCGCGGTAATCTCATGGTCCTTTCCCTTTCCCGGCGGTTTGCGCGGCTCGTGGCCGAATTTGATCCGGCGCCGGACGCCGGCCAGATCGCCCTGGTGCTGGATCAGCTGCGAAGCGACACCGAGAAGCTCTCCCGGATGATTGAGGAGCGCGGCGTTCGAGAAGTAATCGAGCACGAGGGCAACGTGTATCCTACGGGACTTCGTATCCCTGGCGATGCGGTGCACCGGCCCTCTCTTGAGGATCAGTCCGATCTGCCGACCCCGCTGGGGTTCAGAATCAATGTGGCGGGACTGCTGATCGCGCGGTATTCGATCGCCGAGGGCTTGCCGGCCTATCTGGATGCATTCGAGACGGCGTTTGAGCTTTCCAGCTACTCGAACGAGACGCTCATGTTCCGGATTGTGGACCGCGTTATCGGGGATGGTGACGCTTCGAACTGGACGCCGGAACAACAGGCCATCCAGTCGGAGTATCTGGCGTGGTTTGAGGGGCTGCCTGAAGTGGAGCCCGACGGGAAACCCGGCCTGGAACGCGAGGCGATGACCTGGGAGACGCGCGCGTTGCCGCCGTGGGATTCGCCGGCGCGTCCGGGTGAACGGGCCGTATCCACTGGCACGCCGGTCGCGATGGACCAGGAGGGCACGATTACGGTCGCCTTTCCGACCTACAAGCCCGCCTGGAATTTTCGAATGGACGGTGGTCAGGCTCACCGAATGAACAACCCGGACATGATCTGGCCTGACGACCGGTACGGGGACTGGGCGGCTATGATGATGGATTTTGCGCGGCGCTTCAGCGAGGCAACACGCGGGGCGACTCCGGCGAATTGACTATGGCGCTTCTCAGCCCAACTGCTTCAACCGCCGCTCCATTTCGCGCATGGGCATGAGGTCGCCTTTGCGTCCGGCGACTTCGATGCCGGTTTTGTAGGCTTCGCGGGCGGCTTCGGTGTTGCCGAGGACTTCGTGGCATTTGCCGAGGTTGAGGTAGGCGGCGGAGAAGTCCTTCTGGACGCGGGTGGCGGTTTCGAGGTGGGGGATGGCGTCGGCGTGGCGGTCGAGCTGGATGTAGGCCTGGCCGAGGCCCATGGTGGCGACGGGGTCCTCGGGGTCGATTTCGAGGACTTCGAGGAACATGCCGATGCGCTGTTCGGCTTCGGCCTGGATGCGCGCGCGCTCGGCCTGGGCGGCTTTTTCGGCCTGGCGCGCGTCGAGCTGCTGCTTGAATTCGAGTTGGTGGGCGATGGCCTTCTCGTCTTCCGCCTCCTGGATGCGGCCCTGGGTCATGTAGAAGACGGAGAGGTTGGTGTGGGCCATGACGCAGTTGGGATTGAGTTCGGCGAGCTTTTTCATGAAGCGGATGGCCTCCTCGACGCGGTGGTGCCGGTGGAGGATGACGCCGAGGGCCTCGTAGGCGTCCTCGAAATCCGGCGCGAGGAGCAGGACTTCCATGAGGATTTGTATGGCGGTGTCGTCCTCGTCGCGCGCGTCGGCCTCGAAATGGCCCAGGGCTTCGTCGTAGTAGCGCTGCGCATTCTCCCGGCGCGACGGCGGCTGCCAGGCGGGCAGATGCGCGAGCACGCCGCGGATCGGGGCGTCGCCGCCCTCCGGCTGAAGGGTGTAGCGCGCGCCGGAGGTCCGGTGGTCGCGGTCGAGGTAGGCGTGCAGCAGCCAGGCGTTGAGCGTGGGGGAGAAGCCGCCGCGCGCGGCGCGCCCGGCTTTCCGGTCGCCGTCGCGCAGGATTGCGCCGGGCGGCGGCATGGGGGCGCCGTCGTCGTCCACGAGCAGTGCGACGAGCCGCTGTTTCGGGCTGCCGTAGGCCTTGAGCCGCGCCACGACCTCCTGGCCCAGGTAGCAGCCCTTTTCATAGCTCACCGCGCAATCGGCCAGGGGTGTTTCCGCGATGATGCACTCGCCGTCGATGCCGCCGTTCCAGCGCGGCATGCCGGATTCTAGGATGAGGGTGTCGCGCGCCTCGGGGCCGACCGGCATCAGAAAGAAGTCGTAGCCGGCGTCCTCGATCTTCTGGTAGAGCGATTCCGCCTCGCCGGGCGCGGGGAGGAGGAGGAATCCGTCCTCGCCGGATTCGGTCTGGCGGAACACGAGCACCTCGTGATCGAAGATGCGTATGGGGGCGAAGGCGTGCAACGCGGTCGGAAGATGCCGCGCGGCTTCGAGGGGATCCTCGTGCTGGTTCGCGAGCAGCACGACGGTGCGGGGGCCTTCCAGGAGGATTTGGGGGGTGTCCGCGCCAACCTCCTCGACCGCGACGTCCTCCAGAAAGAGGTGGGACTCCACGCGCGCCATCAGGGCCGGGAACTGCGCCTTCTCGATGATTGCCCAGAACTCGTCTTCCCAGCGGTGCAGCGAGAAAAAGGCCTGCACGCGCCCCTGGCGATCGAGGATCGCCTGCATGTTCCCCTGGCCGGAGCGAAGGCCGACCACATCGTTCGAGGTCTGCGCGTGAAGCCAGGCGCCCGCGTCCTTGCCGGTGAACTGCACGACGGTGTAGTCGTCGCGCATCCAAATGCCGGCGTTCTTGCGGACTGCTTCTATTTCTCGGAGGATGGGCATCGGGGGGAAGTCTGAAGGGTGAAGGGTGAAATGGACGCGGGTTGCAGGGACTTCAGGGACGGCAGCGACAACAGGGACTATAATCATACAGGATTGCGATGGGATTAGCCGACGTAAGCGCATAAGGAGAATTTATCTAATCGTCCCTGGCGCCGCTGAAGCCCCTGCTGTCCCTGAAGCCTCCCGGGCGCTATACCGAGAACGATTCCCCGCAGCCGCAGGTGCTTGTGGCGTTGGGGTTCTGGAAGACGAAGCCTTTTCCCTGCAGGCCGGCGCGGTAGTCGAGCACGATGCCCTTGAGATAGATCGCGGACTTGCGGTCCATGAAGAACTTCACGCCGTCCTGCTCCAGGGTGTTGTCGCCTTCGCGCGGGTTATCGAAATCGAGCACGTACGAAAAGCCGGAACAGCCGCCGCCCTTAACCCCGAGCCGCACGCCTTCCTTGCCGGCGGCCTCGGGCCCGTCCTTCATGGCGCGGAGCGCGGCAATGGCGTCGGGCGTGGCCTTCACCAGCGCCTTGGGCGGTTCCATCGTCGTGTCGGTGGCGGTCATTTCTGTCTCCTGTGGCGCGCAGTGCGCCTCGCGGTGTGGGTTTTCTGGTTTACTCGGCGTCCGCGCCGGATTCGCCCGGGCTGGTGGACGGGGCCGCGGCGGCATGCTCCTGCGGGTCGTGCTCCATGAGGCCCTCAAGGACCTCCAGCAGCACTTCGGCGTCCACGCCATAGCCCATGCACACCTGTTCGATGGTTTCATAGTGGGCGATACCACAGTGCGAGCATCCGCCCAGGTGAAACGCCGCAAAGACCTCGGCAACGCGGGGATGCATCGCCATCGCCTCGGCCACCGGCATATCGAGCCGGAAGTACTTGTCTTTCGCTTCGAGCATGGAGCACCTCATTTCCAGGGGTCGGACGGCGCGCGATATGCCGCGCCATCGCAGGTACAAGCAGCACGGCGCCGAAAAGCTATCCGCTTGTATTATAACGAATTACGCCGGCTCGCGCCAACGTTGCGCCCCCCGACAATCCGCCTGATCAGCCGGCACACTGGCTGTTAACCCCTGTAAACACGTATAATCCCCGAAACATTCCTTCCGCAGAGATCGCCGCCGTGGATTACGTCAAACTTGCCCACATACAGGACTTCGCACATACGCGCATCCGATCGTACCGGCTGCTGGCGCGCCCGGTGGGCATTATCAAGCTGCCCGACGGCTCGTTCATCGCCACGGAGGTGGGCTGCAAGCACGAAAACGCCGATCTCACCCAGGGCCGGATGGAGGGGGATGTCGTGACCTGCCCCTGGCACGGCTGGAAGTACAACCTGGTGACCGGCGAATGCCTCCGCGGCAGCAGCGCGTGCCTCCGGCGCCACGGGATCCGGATTGAGGGGGACGATATCTACGTTTCGCTCCGTCCGCTGGATGCGGAGCCGATTCCGGAGGACTGGGGGCCCCCGTTGCGGTAGGGCGGGGCGCTACCCGAAGAAGGTGAGGAACAGCAGCAGTTCCACCTCGATGATCAGGTGCACAACCAGCGCTAGCAGCCAGTTTCGCCGCCGCAGGCACCACCACGTCAGCACGAGGGAAAGCGCGAACATCCCCGCCGCCTCCAGCCAGGCTTTCTGCAGGTGGTAGAGCGTCTCGGCCAGGGGAACCAGCAGCCACCCCCATTGGGACCCGCGCCATCCCGGCAGCCCGCCGTCCAGCGGCTCCCGCTGCACCGCTCGCAGGAGGGCGTAGCGGTGGAGAAACTCCCAGCCGACGACCCACGAAAGGGTCCAGACCAGTTGGATGGCGAAAAAATGCAGGCGGACCGCCAGGGGCAGGTCGGATCGGGGTGGGTAGAACTCGCGCAGGGCCGGCACGAGGGGAATGAGGAACATGGCCGCCATGCCGGCGGCGGCGATCGCGGCGAGAAAGACGAGATCGGGGCGTTTCCAGGGCCCCCGGAGGAGATAGGCCCAGTCCATGCGCGGCAGGCAGGCGCAAACGGGGATCAAAAGCCAGAATATAAACTTAAACAGATCAAAACGCGCAAAAAAACCGCTTTGAGTCGCCGGGAGGATGTTGCCCAGATGCCAGGAGAACATGCCCCAGTTCAGCGGCCACGCAGTTCGGGTCGCGGCGAGGGTGTCGACGGTGAGTACGACGGCGACATACAGCAGCACCACCAGGGTCCGCCCGGGCGCTATCGTCGCGCCCCCGGTATCTGTATGTGTTGGTTTGGCGCTACTTGGCAATCTTCTTGCCTTCCGCCGTGTCCGGGAAGGGGCAGAGGTCCCGGAGGGCGCATTGTGAGCATTTCGGGGCCCGCGCCGTGCATACCGCCCGTCCGTGGAACACCATGAAGTGGGAAAACAGCGTCCAGTGCTCAGGCGGCCAAACCTTCATGAGGTCCTTTTCGATCTTGACGGCGTCCTGGTTCTTGGTGAAGCCGAGCCGGTTCGTGAGGCGCGTGCAGTGGGTATCCACGATGACCCCCTGATGTCCGAAGCACTCCCCGAGCACCACATTGGCGGTCTTTCGGCCCACCCCCGCCAGCTGGACGAGTTCCTCCATGGTCTGGGGCACCTCGCCGCCGAATTGTTCCACGAGGCTCTTGCAGGTGGCCATGATGTTCTTCGCCTTCTGCCGGTAGAAGCCGCAGGAGTGGATCATACGCTCGATATCCTTGATATCGGCGTCGAGGAAGGCCTGGGGCGTGGGGTATTTGGGGAAAAGATCCTGGCAGACGATGTTCACGCGGGCATCCGTGCACTGGGCCGCGAGCGCGGTCATTATGAGGAGCTGGAAGGGGCTGTGGTAATCCAGGGTGCAGCGGATGTCGGGGTAAAGATCGACGAGCCGGGCGTAGACCTCCCGGGCGCGCGCCTGCTGCGCTGCTTTCGACCGGCTTACTTTCGCCACGCGAGCAATTCCTCGGCCGTCCAGCAGTTGATACAGTGTTCCTTCTCCAGCCAGCCTTTGCGCGCGATGCCGACGCCGTAGCGGACGAAGTCCAGCCCCGCGACGCTGTGGGCATCCGGGCCGATGGAGAAAAGCACGCCTTTGTCACGCCCATGGCGGATGTGGCGCCAGTCGATGTCGAGGCGTTTGCAGTTCGCGTTGATCTCAACCGCCACTTTGTTGGCCACGCAGGCGTCGAAGACCTTCTCGTAATCGAGCGGAAAGCCCTTGCGCGACAGGAGCAGACGGCCGGAGGGGTGGCCGAGGATCGCGGTGTAGGGATTCTCGATGGCCGCGATGACGCGTTTGGTGGCCTCTTCCTCGTCCAT
This sequence comes from Candidatus Hydrogenedentota bacterium, assembly GCA_019637335.1. Classification (NCBI taxonomy): domain Bacteria; kingdom Pseudomonadati; phylum Candidatus Hydrogenedentota; species Candidatus Hydrogenedentota bacterium. The sequence goes on from JAHBVV010000022.1 coordinate 28,035, forward strand.
GTCGAGCTTGTTGTGCACCGACGCGATCACCAGGTCAAAAGTAGCCAGCACGTCCTCGTCGTAATCGAGCGAGCCATCGATGCGGATGTCCGACTCAATCCCCGAGAGCACGCGAAAGCCCTTGAGTTTATTGTTGAGTGCGGCGATTTCCGCCTGCTGTTTTTTCACGCGATCCGGCTTCAGGCCGCCGGCGTAGCCCGCGGACTGGCTGTGATCGGTGATGAGCATGTATTCATAGCCACGCTCCCGGGTGGCCTCCACCATTTCGTCGAGGGTGTTCTTGCCGTCGCTGTAGGTGGTGTGGCAGTGGATGAGCCCCCTGAGGTCCTTTTCCTCCAGCAGGCGGGGCGTCTTCTTCGGCTCGAATTCGCCGCGATCCTCGCGTAATTCCGGCGGGATGAAGGGGAGGTCGAGCGTCTTGTAGATTTCCTTCTCGGATTTGCACTGGACCAGCGCGTCATCGCTCGTGAACAGGCCGTACTCGTTCAGCTTGAGATCGCGCTCTTTTGCGCGCTGGCGCAGGACGACGTTGTGCTCCTTGCTGCCGGTGAAGTGGAGCAGGGTGTAGGGGAATTCCGCCGCATCCACCACGCGCAGATCCGCGCCGATGCCGGTTTCGAAGCGCACGGAGGATTTCGTCTCGCCATGGCCGACGACCTGCTTCACTCCAGGCGCCTCCACAAACGCCCGCATAAGCGCGGCGGGGTCCTTTGCGACCGCCACCAGGTCGATGTCCTTAATCACTTCCTTGCGCCGCCGCAGGCTCCCGGTCACGGCGATTTCCGCCACCAGACCGGAGTCCTTCAGGAACGCCACGAGCGCCTCGGCCTGGGCCTCGGCCTTATCGAAATGGAAGGAGCCGGTGTGTGCGCGCGCGAATTCGATGCCCTCCAGGATTTTCGCCTGCATCTTCGCGCCGATGCCCTTGAGGGGCTTGAGTTCATCGTTCCGGCAGGCGGCCTCCAGCTTGTCGAGCGAATCGATGCCCAGCGCTTGGTAGACCTGCTTGATGCGCTTCGGCCCGAGCCCGGGAATGGCGAAGAGCTCGTAGATGCTCTCCGGAAACTCGGCGCGCAGGCTCTTCAAATCCGCGCTCTCGCCGGTTTCCACGAGCTCGGTGATGATCGCGGCAAGCCCCTCGCCAATGCCCTTGATTTCGCGCAGGCGTCCTTCCGCCACGATGGTGGCCAGGTCCTCTTGCAGGCCCTCCAGCGTTCGGGCGCCGTTGGTGTAGGAGCGGACGCGAAACGGGTTCTCGCCCTTGAGCTCCATGAGCATGGCGATTTCGTCGAGGGCCGACGCCACCGCTTTCTTATCCATGGGTGACTCCCACATAGCGGCCCGCATACAACCCGAGGAAAATCAGGCCGATGCCGAGCGCGTTCTGGCCGATAACGTAGACCGCGGCGAGGCCGACCTGGCCCTCCCGCAGCAATGCGCCAGCGTCCACGGCGAAAGTGGAAAAGGTGGTGAAGGAGCCCATGAACCCCACGAGGACCGCCAGTTTCGTGTGATCCGCGAAGGGAATGCGGTGCTCCGCCACGGACACGAAGATGCCGAAGAGCAGGCACCCGATCATATTCACGAGGAAGGTGGCCCACGGAAAGCCCTGCCAGCCCAGGTGGCGGACGAGGCCGTAGACGCCGTAGCGGGCGAGCGCGCCCAAGGCGCCCGACAGGGCGACGACGAGGATATTGAAGGAGAGACTGCTGTTCACGGGGGACTTTCCAGGGAGGATCCAGCAGCCACAAGTCTAGGGCGTCGGGACAAAAAAATGCAAACCACCCCGTCCACTCTGTCCACCCCGTCCACCCCGTCCACCCCGTCCACTCCGTCCACCCCGTCCACTCTGTCCACCCCGTCCACTCTGTCCACTCTGTCCACCCCGTCCAGGCTGTCAACGCTCCACGCCCAACTGCTACAATGCCGCGCAAACCCCGATTCAGGAGAAACCCCGTGCAATTCCGTACCCGCGCCATCCACGCCGGCCAGGGCCCCGACCCGCTCCACGGCGCCGTGATGACCCCGGTCTATCAGACCTCCACCTTCGCCTTCAACGCCCCCGACGACGCCGGCGAATTCGACTATTCGCGCTCCGGCAACCCGACGCGCAAGGCGCTGGAGGAATGCCTGGCGTCGCTGGAAAACGGGACGCGAGGCTTCGCGTTCGCCACGGGCATGGCGGCGGAGACGACGCTGCTCATGCTGCTGGAGGCGGGGGACCACCTGATCGCGAGCAACGAGTGCTACGGCGGCACCTACCGGGTGCTCATGAGCGTGATGAAGAACAAGGGCATCGAGATCGATCTGATCAACCTCAATGATCTGCCCGCCGTGCGCCACGCGATTAAGCCGAACACGAAGATGATCTGGATCGAATCGCCCACAAACCCGCTGATGACCGTGGTGGACCTGGAGGCGCTGGGGAAGATCGGGCAGGCGAACAATATCCTCACCGTGGTGGACAACACGTTTCTGTCGCCCTACCTGCAGAACCCCCTCGACCTCGGCATCGACATCGTGGTGCATTCGACGACCAAGTACATCAACGGCCACTCCGACGTGGTTGGCGGCGGCGTGGTGGTGAAAGATGCCGCGCTCGGCGAGCGCATCTACTTCCTGCAGAACGCCATCGGCGCGGTGCAGGGGCCCTGGGACTGCTTTCTCGTGCTGCGCGGCATCAAGACGCTCGCCCTGCGCATGGAAGCGCACGTGAAGAACGCGCAGGCCCTCGCGGAATACCTCGAGGCGCACCCGAAGATCGAAAAAGTGCTCTATCCCGGACTGCCGAGCCACCCGCAGTATGAATTAAACAAGAAACAGGCGCGCGGCGCGGGGGGGACTTTTTCGTTCTACGTGAAGGGCGGCGTGGACGAGGCCTACGCCCTCCTCGGCAAGCTGGAGCTCTTCTCGCAGGCTGTGTCCCTCGGCGGCGTTGAATCGCTGATCGAATACCCCTGGACCATGACCCACGGGACGATCCCCGAGCAGGCGCGCAGGGACATGGGCATCGCCGCGAACCTCGTGCGCGTGTCCGTGGGCCTGGAGGACATTGACGACCTGATCGCCGATTTCGCGCGGGCGCTGGGATAGGCGGGTACGCACGGTCAGAGTCCTTGTTGGGCGCTTCCTGTTGATTGACTCGCGCGCGGCCACGTGTCAGTATGTCGCCAATACGTCTATCGAAGGAGCCGCAGCATGCGTGCAATTGGACTACCCGCCCTGATTCTTCTTGCAATCGTTGTGCATCCGCCGCCCGCGATGGCGGAGGCGGCCGGCTGGCGGGAGGCATACTTCTCGGGCGCGCCGCTGCGCATCGGCAACAAGCCCCAGTTCCTGGTGGACGATTTCCTGGTTGAGGACCGGTATGCGCTGGATCGCGTGGTCGGCCCGGTGGAGAAGTACGCCGGGAATCCACTCCGCATCGGGGAAACGATGCCCTGGGAGGAGGCGTCGCTGAACTTCTCCGGGGCCAACCTCCGCCACGTTGTCTATGATCCCGAGGAGGCGGTGTTTAAGGGCTGGTACGTCACCTACCGCATTGAGCCGGACCGGAACGGATCCGGGACGAACTACAACTATGACACCCTCTACGCGGAGAGCCGGGACGGGATCACGTGGGAAAAGCCCGCGCTGGACCTGTTCCCCTTCGACGGCCGCCCCACCAACACCGTGCTGCACGCCGATCGGGAAACGGCCCTGCTGGAGGAAGTGATTCTCGATCCCGCCGCCGCGGATCCGTCCCGGCGGTATACCGCGCTTGTGAAGACGGTTCCGCCGGGAGAGTCGATCCGCTGCATCGTGCGGATGCACTCCCCGGATGGCAAGCGCTGGACCCTGGACGAGGATCCCGTCCTCTTCCGCGGGGCCTCGGACGGCTCGTATTCGCTGGTCCGGGATGGCGCGCGGGATCGCTGGCTGCTTTTCCGGCGCCCGCCGGCGCGCGCGCTGGAGAATCGCGACGATCCGTTCTACGGCCACCGCAACAACAAGCGGCGCTTTTCCGTGTCGTCCAGCGAAGACGGCCACACGTGGACTTACCCGCGCGCGATCCCTATCCTGGACGAGGTGGACGACGCGCGCCTCGAGCAGGTAGGCAACCGGATGGACATCGACTGGGCCACGGCCTTCGCGCGGCACGGCATGTTCTTCGGGTTCCTGAGCCTGATGGACAACCTGAAGATTGCGGCGCCCGTGCACAACCAACTGATGTGGAGCCGCGACGGGTTTCGCTGGGAGCGGCTGCCCGCGCGCCCCGCGTTCATTCCCAACGGGCCACGGGGCGACTGGGACGCGCAGTCGATCCACGCCGGATCGATCATACCGCACGGGGATCGCTTTCACCTCTACTACAGCGGCAGCAACACCACACAGTCGTTCCACGGCCGCGAGGGCGAGACGAACATTCCGCGTTTCACCGGGACGGGACTGGCGTTTATCGGGCGCGATCGGTTCGCCGGGCTGGCGGCGGGCCCGGAGGGCGGCTACCTGCTGACCCGGCAGATCCTCCTGGAAGGGGACCGCTTGCACGTGAACATCCGCCCGCACGAGGGCAATCCGCCGCCAGGCCAGGAGAGCCGCATCATCGCGGAGATTCTCCGGCCGGCGGAGGAGCACTACGGCGCGTCGCCGTACCCCGGGTTCGGATTCCACGACTGCGACGTGGAACCGCTGGGCGATTTCTACGAGCACGCCATCACCTGGAACGGTTCCGGCGATCTCTCCACTCTCCAGGGCAAGCCGGTTTACATCCGCTTCAACATCAAGAACGCCACCCTGTATACCTTCACCATCGTGAATACGCCCGGCGCCTGATGCACCAGCGAAGCAAGTCGCGGCGCGATATTGACTCCCCACGCCGCCCGTGGCACCATAATCTTTACGGCAGCCCTTCGCCGCGGAGTACTACTATGATTCAAGCCCAAGAATCCTATACCCTGGTCGAGTTCACCCAACACGCCATGGACCACATCGCCCGGCTCAAGTCCAGCGGCCAGCCCGAAGTTTTGACGGTGGACGGCAAAGCTGAGGTGGTCGTACAGGATGCCGCAGCCTACCAGGCCCTTCTGGATCGGCTGGATTCCATCGAGGCCATCGCGTCGGTAAAGGCGTCCATGGCCGAATTCGAGCGCGGCGAAGGAATACCGTTTCAAGAGGGCATCGCCGCCCTTCGAGAAAAGCATGGAATTCCGAGTCTCGATTAGTCCTACAGCACTCGCGGACATCGAGGCATTATTGCTCGGTAAAGCCGAACGCTCTCTGGAATTCGCCGCTATCTGGTTGCTTGATTTGGAAGTTGCTACAAAGGCGCTCTCAGAGCTACCGTTGCGATGCGGCCTTGCATACGAGGCACGCGCGTTTAACATACAGGTCCGCCAATTTATCTACGGGAAGGGACGCGATACGTATCGAGTGCTCTTTACCGTCGAGGGAGATGAGGTTCGAGTTCATCACGTACGCCATACGCGCCAGAAACCGCTCGAAAAAGACGACTTCCCCAGAAAGTAGATCAAGGTACCCCATGGCCACACTCGAACGCGCGCTCGTTATCGCCGCAGAGGCACACGCGGGCATGACCGACAAGGGCGGCGCACCCTATATCCTCCACCCGCTGCGGCTCATGCACCAGATGACTACGGCCGACGAACGGATTGTCGCCCTGCTCCACGATGTGGTGGAAGACTCCCCCTGGACGCTTGAGGCCCTCCGCGCGGAAGGCTTCTCCGAGAACGTCGTGGCGGCGGTGGACGGCCTCACCCGCCGCGAAGGCGAGCCCTACGAAGACTTCATCGCGCGCGGCGCGGCCAACCCGCTCGCGCGGCGGGTCAAGCTGGCGGACATTGAAGACAACCTGGACCTGCGCCGATTGGGGGAGCTGGAGGAGAAGGACCTGGCGCGCCTGCAACGCTACCAGCGCGCGCGGCGGGTGATCCTGGCGGCAATCGCCGGCGAATAACGCGCCTACCTCCCGTTACCGCGGTCCACACCACAACGCAAACATCAACACGGCAAACAGCGCGTGTCCATGGTCACGCCGGCGTGCCGCATGCTCCCGCCACACCGCCTCGACCGCCGCCACGTCCAGATAGTCCCGCGCAACGCTGTCCCCGCGGCCGAGCTCGTCAAAGAGCAAGTCCCGCATCTTCGGCTGCCGCATCCAGGCCTCCAGGGGGATGTTGAATCCGGCTTTGGGGCGTTCGAGGAGGGCGTCGGGGTAGAAGCCGCGGAGGGACTCGCGCAGGATGTGCTTGCGCACCTTGCCGCGGTGAAGTTTCGCGTCGGCGGGCAGGTTGGCGCAGAAGGCGACGAGATCCGTATCGAGAAAGGGCACCCGCACTTCCAGCCCGTGCGCCATGCTCATGCGATCGACCTTCACGAGCATGTCGTTGGGCAGGTGAAAGTGCAGATCCGCGTGGAGCCGCGCCCCGAGCCGGCCAAAGTTCGCGGGGACCTCGTCCATGAGCGACGCGTAGCGCGCCACCGGGTCGAAGGCGGCGCACCGCGCGCGGAAGTCCGCCGTATAGATCCGGCCCTTCACGCGCTCCCCGCAGGCGAGCCGCCAGGAGGCATGATCGCGGTTCGGCCCCGCCTCGGCGCCGTCGACGAAGCGCGTGGCGACCTGGTGCAGGTTGTATTTTCGGTCGGCCACGGGGATGCGGTGGGACAGCGGCGCGATCAGGCCGCGCCGCACGGGGCCGGGGATCATCCGGTAATACCGTGCCCATTCGCTCGCGCGGTAGGTCTCGTAGCCCGCCAGGAGTTCGTCCGCGCCGTCGCCCGCGAGCACCACCTTCACGTGCCGCGCGGTCATGCGCGAAAGCAGGTATACCGGCAACATCGAAGAGTCCGCGGTGGGCTCGTCCATATGCCGGGCGATTTCCGGCAGCAGCGCGACGCTGTCGATATCCAGGACTTCCTCGATCAGATCCACGCCCGCCGCGTCCGCCGCGATCCGCGCCTGGGGCCGCTCATCGTAGGCGCGCTCCGCAAAGCCCGCGCTGAAGGCCTGGAGGCGGGCGCCGCCCGAGCGCGCAACCGAGGCCGCCACGGTGCTGGAATCCAGCCCGCCGGAAAGAAACAGCCCCACGGGCACATCGCTCACGAGCTGGCGGGTCACGGCGCGGTCGAGCAGCGCGCGGAACTCCTCCAATTGCTCGCCGAAGGGGCGTGAATCCGGGGTATCGCGGTAGGGGATTTCCCAGTAGCGCGTCTCTACGCAGCCCTTCGCGTCCACCACGGCGTAATGGCCGGGGGGGATCTGCCGCACCGCGCGCCAGCCGGTCAGCGGGGCGGCGGAATAGCTGAAGGTGAAGAACGCGTCCAGGCCCTCGTCGCTCGGCGTACGGTCCACGCGGGGGTCCCGGAGGATCGCCTTGATCTCCGACGCGAAGTGAAAGCGCCGCCCGTCATCGGCGTAAAACAAGGGCTTGACGCCCAGGGGATCGCGCGCGAGGAACAACTGCTGTTCCGCCGCGTCCCACAGCGCGAACGCGAATATCCCCGAGAAGCGCGCGAGGCAGTCCGCGCCCCATTCCATCCAGGCCCGCGCAACCACTTCGGTGTCGCCCCGCGTGGTGAAACGGTGCCCCTTCGCCTCCAGCGCCGCGCGCAATTCGCGGTAGTTGTAGATCTCGCCGTTGTAGGTCAGGACGGCGCGATCCCGGTCGGCGCGCAACGGCTGGTTCGAGGCCTCCGTGGGATCGAGGATGGAAAGGCGGCGGTGGCCCAGGCCGATGGGCCCTTCAACCCAGGTCCCCCCGGCGTCGGGGCCCCGGTGCGCGAGGGATGCCGCCATGGCCTCGACGAGTTCCGGCGAGGCCCGCCCGCCGGCGTATTCAAACAGGCCGGCTATGCCACACACGGCCCCGTCCTCCCGCGGCCGCTCAAACCTTCAAGCCCAGCGCGATTTCCAGCACTTCGTGCATGCGCGAGACGAAATGCACCGTGAGTTTCCCGCGCACGTTGTCCGGGACTTCCTCCTCGAACATCGCGCGGCAGGATTCCGGCAGGATGACTTCCTTCACCTTCGCGCGGGACGCCGCCAGGACCTTCTCCTTGATGCCGCCGACCGGCAGCACGGAACCGCGCAGGGTGATTTCGCCGGTCATGGCGAGGGCGGGCTTCACGCGTTTGCCCAGCAGGAGGGAGCACATGGCGGTGAGCATCGCCACACCCGCGCTGGGGCCGTCTTTCGGGGTGGCGCCCGCCGGAACGTGGACGTGCAGGTTGTACTTCGTGAAGGACTCCTCGTCGACGCCGAACTGGGCCGCGTTGGCGTGGAGGTAGCTCAGCGCGGCGCGCGCGGACTCCTTCATCACGTCGCCGAGCTGCCCGGTGAGGATCAGTTCGCCGCTTCCCGGCATGCGGGTCGCCTCGATGAAGAGGATGTCGCCGCCGACCGCCGTCCACGCGAGCCCGATGACCACGCCCGGCAGGCGCGTGCGCTCGGCCATGTCGTATTGGACCTTTTTCGGCCCCAGGTGTTCGCGGAGCGCCTCGACGGTGATGCTGACGGGCTTTTTCCGGCGGCCGGCGAATTTCCGGGCGCACCCGCGGCAGACGTGGCCGATTTCGCGCTCCAGGTTGCGCACGCCGGCCTCGCGCGTGTAGGAGGCGATGATTTCCTTCAGCGCTGCGGGCGTGAACTTGAGCTGCGCGGCCTTGAGGCCGTGCGCTTCGAGCTGCCGCGGCACGAGGTAGCGCTTCGCGATTTCGAACTTCTCCTCCTGGGTGTAGCCGGCGATCTCGATGATCTCCATGCGGTCGCGCAGCGCCCAGGGGATGGTATCGCCGACATTCGCCGTGGCGATGAACATGAACTTCGACAGGTCGAAGGGCAGGTTCAGGTAGTTGTCCGTAAAGGTGTTGTTTTGCGCGGGATCCAGCACCTCCAGGAGGGCGGACGAGGGATCGCCCCGAAAATCGCTTCCCAGTTTGTCGAGCTCGTCGAGCATGATCACGGGGTTCATGGTCTGGACTTTCCGGGCCATCTGGATGATGCGGCCGGGCATCGCCCCGACGTAGGTGCGCCGGTGCCCGCGGATCTCCGCCTCGTCGCGCATGCCGCCGAGGGCCATACGCCCGAACTCGCGCCCGAGCGCCCGCGCGATCGACTTGCCCAGCGAGGTCTTGCCGACGCCCGGCGGTCCGATGAAGCAGAGGATCGGCCCGTGCGCGTCGGGCTTGAGCTTCCGCACGGCCAGGTACTCCAGGATCCGCTTTTTCACGCGATCCAGGCCGTAGTGGTCCTCGTTCAGGATGGCCTCGGCCCGCTTGATGTTGAGGCGGTCGCGCGTGGACTTATTCCAGGGCAGTTCCAGCGCGGTGTCCAGGTAGGTGAGGATGACGTGGTAGTCCGAGCTGGACTCGTGCAGCCGCGCCAGGCGATCGACCTCGCGCAGCAGCTCCTTGCGCACCTCGGGAACCACCTCCAGCGCCTCCACGCGCGTCCGGTAGGCCTCCGCGTCGGACCGCTCCGATTCGCCCTCACCGAGCTCCTCCTGGATCGCGCGGAGCTGCTGCCGCAGGAAGAACTCGCGCTGGCCCTTGTCGAAGGCGTTCTTCACGTTCTGGTGCAGTTTGCTGGAGAGCTCCATGATCTCCAGCTCCCGCTGCAACACGTACATCAGCCGCGTGATCCGCTCCTGCGGCTCCGGCAGCGCCAGGATCTTCTGCTTTTCCTCGTTGGAAATCGAGAGGTTCCCCGCCACCATGTCCGCCAGGTAGCTCGGATTCTCCACGGACTCGATGATCACCTGGACCCCGTCCGGGATGTTGGGGGAGAGGGAGATGAGCTGCGCCATCTGCGTTTTGATGGTCGCGGCGAGCGCATCCAGCTTCTGCTTGTCCTTGATCACGTCCTCCATGGGGAGGATGCGCGCGACGGGATAGGGCTCGCGGCGGATGAAGCCCGTGATGCGGCAGCGCTTGAGCGTCTGCAACATCACGTTCAGCGTGCCGTTGGGCGGCTGCTGCACCTGCACGATCCGCGCGATGCAGCCCACGTCGTAGATGTCGGCCAGGTTCCCTTCCTTGCCGCCGGTCTCCTTCGCCGCGCAGATCGCCACCAGGTGCTCGCCGTTGTGCACGTCGTTGATCAGCCGGAACTCCGATTCCGATCGCACCGCGATCGGCACCAGCGCCAGCGGGAACACCACCTGATCCTGCAACACAACCAACGGGAGCGCATCGGGAAAATCGCGCGGAACCGGCACCGGAAGGCCGGAATCTTTCGAATCATTCTCGGACACAGTCGCAAAAAACCTCATAACGGACGTGGGCGGGACCGGGAGGGGGCGCCCTGCCGCGGGCCCGCCCGCCAGACAGTACACGGGGCCATGCACATGCGCATAGTATACCGCCCGCCCCGCCGCCGCGCCAAAACGGAGCGAGGGCGCGAGGGCGCCTGCGGGACATCGTGTAACGTTTCAGCCGTCTGGAGCAGCGGCGCCCAACCAGGGATCGCGGACACTCATGTCTGCGGCAGGGCGAGCCAGCGTTCCCGAAAAAAAGGGTGCGGTTCTGATATTACCGCGCCCAGACTGTGGGGAAGTAAGAAAAGTCTCGGTTTTTGCAGTTCGCCGGAAACCCACCATGATACGGGCTTTCAGCCCTGGCCGAAATCGTCGTCACTCTTCCTGGGCCTGCGGCCCAGGCTGATATGATCGTGCGCCACCGGCGCTGAAGAAACGATATTCAGGGCCGAAGGCCTTTTTCAAACCAGCCTGGGCCATCGGCCCAGGCAAAGGGATCCGATATACCATGAGGGCTGAAGGCCCGCTCCATAGCGCTGGTAATTCATCGGCAATATCAGAACTCCACCCGAAAAAAAACAGTCCGAATTGACCACGTCCCTAGTTTCACTCACCTTCAAAACATCCGATACACACACCACCAAACAAGGCCGTTATTTTCACCCGGCGTCCCCCGTCACGGCGCGACGGCTTCCAAGTCATCCCCCGAAATCCCCGCCACCCACGAATTCAGCCACGGCCAGTGCCACCACAGGTTGAACACCGATCCGAATTCCGGCGCGCTGTTCCAGTGCGCCCACTGCGCGCGGGCCGCCTCCTCAAACCGGCTGTCCCCCGTTAGCTCGCCCGCAGCCGCGATAAGCGGAATAATGAACGGATCGAGCGACGCCACCCGCGGGTAGCGCGGGTTCGGCGAATACGTCGCCATTGCGCCGGGCGGCTCCCACGGCCCCCCCTCGCAGATCAGCGATTCCGCCAGGCCCACCAGCAATTGCGCCGCCTCCACATCGCCCGTCATCTGGTACCAGCTCCATAGCGGCCCCGCCAACTGCGCCGCCATCCAGGGAACATTCCCGGGATAGCTTTCGGATCCGTGCCATTCGATCCAGACGCCCCGCCGGCGATCGGCGCGCGTCAGCATTGTCGCAAGCCGCTCCGCCCCCGCCTCCAGGAACGTCATTTCGCCGGTCTCCCGGTACGCGGCCACAACCGTGGCGAAGGGAGCCGCCGCATGCCGCGCTGTCTCGCCGCGCAGGCCCGCGCGCGACCGGACGCAATAGTCGGCCACCCCCAGGAACGCCTCGTTCGCTTCCGGATTCGCCGCGAGCCGCGCGTATAGTCCGAAGCCCTCGCCGCGCAGCATCGGGCTCCAGGGCCCGCCCCGGTGGTCCGGGCCGGGGCCCAGCATCGCGCCGATCCAGTTCTCGTCCGGAACCTCGGTATGCGCCACCGCCACATCCATCAGGTGCGCGCACATCGCTGTCGCCCGGTCAAACCACGCCCGGTCTCCCGTTATGAGCCACGCCATCCACAGCCCCATCATGCGGCCGTTGTAGTTGTTGGACCAGACCCGGGGGTTGTCCAGGTACGCGCTGTCCGGAAAATGGCGCAGCCCCAGCGACTGACCGAGATCGCGCCACGACTTCCCCTCATAGGTGTCCGCCAGGTGGCGCGCAAGCGCGCTTTCCGCCGTGATGGGCGCCGCGGGCCCGAATACGCCGGTATTGCAGTAATATTCCGGCGCCTGGAATATCGGCGACTCGGCCACGGCCGACGCCAGCGCCCTGCCGTCCACCGCGCCGAGCCCCAGCCAGACTTCGTGGCTCTTGGCTTCGCCGGGGTGCAGCGTAATCGGAGACGCGCCTCCCGCAAACAAGTCCAACGCGATCGTGTTTCCGGCCCGCGACAGGCCTTTCGGAAACAGCTCGTAAAAATGCTTCACCGCCAGCGCGCCCGTCGCCCACTGCGCGTAAAACAGGCCGTCCGCCGTGTGCTCCTTATCCGATGCCCGGTAGCCATCCGGCCCGGCCGCAATGAGGTCAAAATCACCGGCCACGTCGCCGTGGGGCAGCGTCAGGGATTCCGGCGGATCCGCCAGCGCCAGTTCCAGCCGCAGGTGCGCGATATTAAGCGGGGCCGCCGTGTCGTTGAAGACCCGCAGCCACAGCTTCAGCCACGGCAGATCCCGGTATGCCGAAACGTACAGCACGAAGGACCCGTGCGCGCGCTCCAGCCCCTCAAAGCGCCCGTCGATCGCGATGACGGTGCAGAACGGCCCTTCCTCCACCACCCGCCAGGCATCCGCCGTCCCGGGAATCACCACGCCACCGCGCTCCATCGCTATCCCGGCGCGCTCCACCACGGGTTTGCCTTTCCACGCCACCGCCTGAATCGGATCGCCCGCGCCCAGCGCCAGCGCAACCGTTCCAAGCGCAATCTGCGCCGTCCCATCACCCTCGTCCCGAATCTCGGGGGCCGCCGGGGCCCTCGCCGTATCCTCCCGAAAACTCAACTCCAGCGTGCGTTCGCCCGGCTTCACCGGCAGTCGGACCGTGGCCCAGCGCACGCTGCCGTCCGGCCAGGTCGACTCGACCGTCTTCTGTGCATAGACCGGCGCGCCGCCCCGCCGCAACCGAAAATCGCCCGGCCCCGGAACCGCGCCTTCGGGAAACGGGATGCCCATCTCCAGCGGGAAACCGGGCGCGGGCAGATGCTCGGGCGCCGCAATGGAAAGCGCGACCGTTTTTCCCCGCCACGATGCCGCGTCCGGAACCGGCGGCCACGTTTCGTGATGTCGCGCCAGCACCCGCCGTTCGCTCGGGCGCGGGCGTGGCGTCAGCGTTTCTTCGCCCGAGATGAGCGCCAGATCGCCCCAGTACACCGTGGTGCGGAAGCGTGTCGCGTCCGGATCGGTTTCGCGCGCCAGCCCGGGAGTGGGGGGGCGGTAGTAGTCGCCCCGGGCCGTCTCCGCGGACGCGCGCGAATCGAAGGCCACAAGCTGAATGCGCAACGTCCGTGATTCCGGAAGCTCGGGCAGCGCCACTTCGACCCACGGCGATTCCCCCGGGACGGCGGGATCGCTCACATCGACGCTCCAGACCAGCGCGTCGTTCACCAGCACCTGCTTGCGGCGGTGCGCGGTAAACGCATCCGCCGCAGGCGCCCCGGGAACCGCGCCGGTATGGTAGTCATCGCTGACGTAGAACCCGAGCCGCACGGGCCCTTCCCAGTCCGCCGGCGCCTGCACGGTGCGCGTCGCCATCGCGAAGTTGCCCTCCTCGCTAGGGGTCCAGGGGTGCCGCATGGCCAGCAGATCGCGCTGGTCCACCCGCATCGACCACGGGCCCCGCACCGTGTGTTCCCAGCCCTCCGCCAACTCGATATACTGCACGGCGGCGGCGACTGACGCCAGGAACAGCGGAACGCTCAATGCGGTGCTCACCATGCGCGGCTCCCTTCCGGCGGCGCGATCACTCCGCCGCGGCCGGTTCGTCCGGAATGCGCCCTTCGGGTATTTCCAGGGCCACATAGCGGTGCGAAAGCGCGCCATCGCCGCCCAGCGTCCAGACCCGGAATCCATACGGCGCCCCGTCGAAGTTCTTGCTCGTCGTGGCCGACGCGATCACGGGGATTCCCTCGAAATCACGCTCCAGATTCTTGTGCACGTGTCCGGCGAGCCACGCCTTCACCCCGGCGCCCTTCGCCAGTTCCAACACCTCCGCCCGGGTGGCGGGGGGGAGGTTGTAGTAATTCTCGTCCTCGCCCGGGTTGTCCGTAAACGGCGGGTAATGGCTCACGAGCAACGTTGGCGCGCCGCTGGCCTGGCTTTCGGCCAACTCCTCCCGGAACCAGCGGTCGTGCGCCTCGCTTTCACCGGCCACCGGCGCCTTCCACAACTGCGTGTTGACGATCATCAGCTTCACGCCGCCCTCGCGGACCGCGTAATAATCCGGGCCATACTGGTCCCGATACCGCTTCAGGCTTTCCAACGTGGGTTCGTTGCCCACATCGTGGTTGCCCGGCGCGAGATGGCACGGCATCTCGAAACCCCGCGCAATCGCCTGAAAATCGGCCACCGCCTGATCGTTGTTGCCGTCGTTCACCAGATCCCCGCAAATCACCACCCAATCCGCCTTCAGCGCATTGATGGACTCCACCGCAATCTCGAAGCGCGACTGATCCGCCGCGTAGCCGCCCATGCCCAGCTGCGTGTCGCACAGCTGCACAAATGTGGCGGCGGGTTCGGCGGCGCCCGCGGCCAGGCGGATCAGCGCAAACCCGATGCAAGCGAGAACGCGCTTTATCGCGCCGCCGTGGCCGCCGAAAGATGCGGCTGCAGATAGTCCTCGATCACACGGGTCAGCGTGCGCACCACTTGTGGCTCCTGCTGTTGGAATTCCTTGTTCCATTTTGTCTCCCGGTAGTCCTTGATGTTATACAGCGCCCCGGGCGCCGGAGAGCCTACACGCTCCAGGCTGCCCGGACGCCGGCCCGACTGCCAATTCATTCGCCATTCCGTGGTCCGAAGCGAGAATTCCATCGGATCTCCGAACACCGATATCGGATCCTCCGGCGGCGTGTGGTCCAGCAGGCTTCGATCGGAGAGCGCCGTCCGCAACGTGACGCCGCCCAGCGACGCCAGCGTCGATCCGAGCCCCTCCAGCGATACCGCCCCCCGCCGCGTACGGCCGATGCCCTCGGGAAGCGACACGATCAGCGGCACCCGCAGCGACTCTTCCGTAAGCCGCGCCACGCCCGGCCCGCCGCGGCGCCACACGCCACGCCCCGGCTCCGAGAAATCCAGGCCGTAGGGCGACGTGATCGCCACTACGGTATCGTTCAAAGCGCCCATTTCGCGCAGGCGGTCGAGGAATATTCCCAATTGCTTATCAATATCCAGGACCGCCGTGTCATACACGTCCAGCGGCTGCGGCACGCGTTCCCAGGGCTTGATAAAGCCCTGTCCGTAACGCTTCAGGGGCATCGGGCGGCGTAATTCCCGCAGCCGGATGAATAGGAAATGCCGCTCGTGTTCGCGGTGCGTCTGGATCCACTCCGCCGCCTTCGTAAGCGTCACGCGCGACCCCTCCGGCGCCAGGGGGGCCGGACCCGCGCCGTCGTGCGGCAACGGTCGTTGCGCGTACCGCGGGTTGAACAGCTGGAATCCGCGTTCCACCCCGGATCCATGCACGAGATCCCGCACCTCCGCGCCCTCGGCCTCCGTGAATGCAATCGTCGCGTAGCCGGCCTCCGCCAGGCGCTCGGGCAGATAATCCGTTCCCGGCGGCAGGGGCGTCGCCTCCCCGCCGGTGTTCCCGTGCATAATCGGCGGAAGCCCCGAAAACAGGCTCATCACCGTGCTGAACGTATCCGGGCACGGCGTAAACGCATTCTCCCACACGATGCCGCGGCCGGCCAGCGCCCGCAACTGGGGCGACGTCTCGCGCTCATAGCCGAACAGCTCCATGTGGTCGGCGCCCAGCCCCTCCACCAGGATCACCACCAGGTTCGGCCGCTGGGAAGACGCCGGCGCGGGGTGGCGGTAGGGCCCCGACAGATACATTTGCTTGCCGGAGGTATACGCCGGGCGCAAACCCGTTCGCCGCACCCATTCGGGTTCCTCGTCGGCGTTCCAGAACAGGCCGATGGACGCTGTGCCCTCCGGGGCCGCCCCCGCCGGAATCCGGTATTCGAACCAGCCCTCCTCCGCCAGCGCCAGGCTCTCCGCGACCGTCGCGATCGGCGTATCCGAATCCGCGCCGTAGAAACTGCACGTTACAACGATCGTGTCCTGCGGCGCCACGCCGTCGCCCGGATTCGCCCACCGCATCGTCAGGTGTTCGTCCTGGCGCGGCGCGGCGTCGAGCCGGTAGAGCAGGCCCTCGGTCAGCGCCCGCGCGTCCGCAAACGTCTCGCCCACGCGGACCGGCGCCGCTTCGGGCAGCGGAGCGGATCGCACCACGCTCAACGCGCTGTGCCATCGATCGAAGCCCTGCTGCGCGCTGATCGTGGCCACAAAGGCAATCGCCACATAGGGTATCGCGCGCACGGGCGTACCCGGCACGGCCTGGGTCGCGGCGAACAGCGTCGCCAGCTTGAAAAAACCGTGCAGCGCCAGAAAGACGAAAAAATAGATCGCCGGTTCCAGTTCGGCGAGCTTCGGGTGGGGCCACGGGACCGGGAAATTCATGAGATACGGAACCAGCGCCAACGCCATCAGCAGCGAAAGGCATTCCGTCAGGTGGGGCCCTTTGCTCTTGAAGGGCTTGATGGCCTGGATTAGCGCGCTGTAGGCCGCCTGCACGACGATATACCCGCACGCCACCATCACCGCCGCCGCGATGCCGGTCTCGAAATCCGTGACGTAGCCGCCTAGCGCCACGATCCGGCGTCCGAAAGCGCCGACTATCCCGGCCGAAATGCCCAGTGCGGCGAGGTAGAGCGGAAAGAAACTCAATGGCTGCCCTCCGCGCGCCGAATTGGCCCGCGGCGTGACATCGTGCCTGTACACATGTGCTCCAAACCCAACCCGGACGTTTCCTTACGCTGTCCACGGCCACACTCCCCCCCGGGCGGCCATAGAATTCCTTTCCTGCCCTTTGTTATCATGCGATGGTAGCAGATAGGGCAAAACCGACACCAGATCCCGGTCTGGAGGCCATAGCGTACAATGCCTCACAAGGCGGAGACAGTTTCGTAGTGTTAAAACAGATCGTCACGGCCGGACTTACGGCCATCTTCGGTACCGAAAAGGACCGTGAAGTTAAGAAGTTCATGCCCGTGGTCGAGGCGGTGCGGGCGCTGGAAGCGCGCATGGTCGCCATGACCGACGCCGAATTGCGCCGCCAGACCAGTATCTTCAAGCAGCGGCTTGCGGCGGGGGAGACCCTCGATGACCTGCTGCCGGAGGCTTTCGCCGCCGCGCGCGAGGCCGCCAAGCGCGTCGCCGGCATGCGCCCCTTCGACGTGCAGATCATCGGCGGCGTCACCCTGCACCGCGGCAATATCGCCGAAATGACCACCGGTGAAGGCAAGACCCTCGTCGCCATCCTGCCCGTCTACCTCAACGCCCTCACCGGGCGCGGCGTGCACGTGGTCACCGTCAACGACTACCTCGCCCAGCGCGACGCCGAGTGGATGCGGCCCATCTATGAATTCCTCGGGCTCACCGTCGGCCTCATCCAGCAGGATATGGATCACCTGGAGCGCAAGGTGGGATACCGCGCCGACATCACCTACGGCACCAACAACGAGTTCGGCTTCGACTACCTCCGCGACAACATGGCCAAGCACCCGGATCACCGCGTCCAGCGCCACCTGAACTACGCCATCGTGGACGAAGTCGACTCCATCCTCATTGACGAAGCCCGTACCCCGCTCATTATCTCCGGGCGCCCCGAAAAAAGCAGCGATCTCTACATCAAGGTCGATGAGGCCGTGCGCAAGCTCCGCAAGGGCGAAGACTTCGAGATGGACGAGAAGCAGCGCCACATTATCCTCACCGACGACGGCATGGATCACGTGGAGCGCCTCCTCGGCATCGACGACCTCTATACCAGCGAGACCATCGGCTGGGCCCACCTGATCGAACAGTCCCTCAAGGCCTACTACTTCTTCAAGCGCGACAAAGACTACATGGTCCGCGACAACGAAGTGCTCATCGTCGACGAATTCACCGGCCGCACCATGGAGGGCCGCCGCTATTCCGACGGGCTCCACCAGGCCCTCGAAGCCAAGGAGCGCGTCCCCCTGCGCTTCGAGTCCCAGACCATCGCAAGCATCACCTACCAGAACTACTTCCGGCTCTACGAGAAGCTTGCCGGCATGACCGGCACCGCCGTCACCGAGGCGGCGGAATTCGACAAGGTCTACAAACTCGACGTTACCCAGATCCCGACCAACCTGCCCATGGCCCGCGCCGACGAGACCGACCTCATCTTCGCGACGGAGAAAGGCAAGTTCCGCTACGTGATCAACGAGTTGAAGGCCATCCGCGACGCCGGACGGCCCGCCCTCGTGGGCACCGTCTCCATCGAAAAATCCGAATTGCTAGCGCAGATGATGGAAGAGGCCGGTCTGACCGACTTCCAGGTGCTCAACGCCAAGCACCACGAGCGCGAAGCCTCCATCATCTCCAACGCGGGCAAGGCCGGCGCCGTCACCATCGCCACGAATATGGCGGGCCGCGGCACCGACATCAAGCTCGCCGAAGGCGTCCGCGAAGCGGGCGGCCTCTACATCATCGGCACGGAGCGCCACGAATCCCGCCGCATCGACAACCAGCTGCGCGGCCGTTGCGGACGCCAGGGCGACCCCGGCTCCACGCGCTTCTTCGTCAGCCTGGAGGACGATGTCGCGCGCCTCTTCGGCGGGGACCGCGTCAAGAAGCTCGTCGATTTCCTCGGCAGCGAGGAAATGGACGAGGAGCCCCTGAGCCAGCGCATGGTCTCGCGCACCATCGAACGATCCCAGCGCCAGGTCGAGGAATACAACTTCGAAATCCGCAAGCACGTGCTCGAATACGACCAGGTCATGGACAAGCAGCGCAAGTACATCTACGCCATGCGCCGCGACGTGCTCGAAGACCGCGACGTGACCGAGCAGCTGCGCACCATGATCGAAAACACCCTCGGCGATGTGGTGGATGAGTACGCCCCGGAGGCCGTTCCCCCGCAGGAATGGGATCTGGAAGGCCTGGAACGGCGCTTTGAAGCCCTCTTCAACTTCACCCCGGAACTCCCCGAAGACGAGGGCGAGGAAGCGCAGGGCGGCGATCTCGTCCCCGCGCTGTTCGAACAGGTGATCGCCGAGTACGATCGCCGCGAGGACATTATGGCCGATGAGCTGCGCGAGAGTTTCCGCGCCGAGATCGGCGGCAGCGAGGAGGGCATCGATTTCGATCAGCTCGCCCGCAAGCGCGTGCACGACCTCGAGCTCATGGCCCTCCTGCGCGCCGTGGACGACAAGTGGATCGATCACCTCTACGAGATGGACTACCTCCGTGAGTCCGTCCGCCTCCGCGCCTTCGGCCAGAAGGACCCCCTCCTCGAATACAAGCAGGAAGGTTTCGAGATGTTCCAGAACCTCGTCCGGAGCATCGAGGAAAGCGTCATCACCACCCTTTTCCGGATCACGGATCCGGAAGTGCGGAAGAAGCGCGCCGCAAGCATCCAGCGCGGCACGCTCACCCAGCAGGAAGACCCCTTCGCCCAGCTGAGCCAATACCACTACGTCGCCGCCGACAAGCAGGCCGACAGCAGTTTCGCCAGCTTCGACACGACGCGCTTTGACCTGGCCGGCCAGCCCGAGGACGCTCCGCAGGCGGGCCAGGCGACCACCGTCAGGACGGAAGCCGCCCGCAAGAAGCCCAAGCCGCAGCCCGTTCGCGCCGAGAAAAAGGTCGGCCCGAACGAAAAGTGCCCCTGCGGCAGCGGGAAAAAGTACAAGAAATGCTGCGGAAGCAACGGCTGATTGTTGCTTCCGCCATCACGGCCTTCTGGCTCGTGATGGTGGCGCTCTTCCTGGCGCGCCAGGGATGGTTCGCGGCGCCGCCCGATCCGCCCCCGGCGGCCCGCGCCGATCTCCCGCGCGAGCAGTGGATGGGAATCTTCCTGGAGGATGGCAAGCGCGTAGGCTACCTCCACCTGCGCACGGATCCCGCCGCCCGCGACGGCGTGCCCGGCCAGGATCTCGCCCTCGACGCCCGCCTCGAAACACGCCTCTTCGGCATGAGCGCGGGCATGGCCATTTCCGGGGAGGCGTGGACGGCTGAAAACGGCGAAACCGCCAATTTCTCCTTCGCGCTTACCTCCGGCGACCACAAAATGGGGGCGGAGGGCGCGCTGTCGGGCGGGCGGCTGATCGCCACCCTCCAGACCGGCGGCCAGGCAATCCCGCTTGTATTCCCGGTCCAATCGCCGCTCCTTCCGGCCTCCGCCATGGGCTTGACGCCCGCCGGCATGCCCGATCTGGAGCCCGGCGAAAGCGTCACCATCCCGGCATTCGACCCGCTCGCCATGAAAATGGGGGAGGCCCGCATCGAATGTGTGGGAAACGAGCTGATCGCGGCGGCCGGCGTGGAATACGGCACGCGGGTCTACGCCACCACCATCGGCGGCCTCACCAGCAAAGCCTGGGTCGCCACCGGCGGCGAAGTCATCCAGGCGACCACACCATTCGGCTTTACGCTCCGCAAGATCGCCCCGGAAACGCTCGCGGAAGCCACCCCCGAAGCCGATCAGGGCGACATTATCCAATCGCTGGCCATTTTTCCCACGGGGGAGACGGTCTGGATCGACGCAACACGCCTCCGCGTCCGGATTACCGGCATTGACCCCGAGAAGCTGCCCCACGATCCGCCCTGGCAAGTGCGCGAAGGCGACGTGCTCGAAATTCGCCAGCCCGCGCCCCTGCCCGCGCCGGGCGATCGCCCCGCCGGGCCGGAATTCGACACCGTACCGTACCTCGAATCGGATCCCTTCATCGCCGCCGATCACCCCGAGATTATCGAGCGCGCGCACGCGATCGCCGGGGACGAAACCGACCCCTGGGCCAGGGCCGTCCGCCTACACGAATGGATGTACGAAGAAATTGAGAAAATTCCCGTGCTCAGCGTGCCCAACGCCCTCGACGTGCTACGCACCGGCCAGGGCGACTGCAACGAGCACGCCGTGCTCTACGCCGCGCTCGCCCGCGCGCTCGGCATCCCCTGCCGTATCGCCATTGGGCTCGTGTACAGCGATATGCTCGGCGGCTTCGGCTACCACGCCTGGCCCGAGGTGTACCACGGCGAATGGTACCCCATCGACCCCACCCTCGGGCAGCTCGCCGCCGACGCAACCCACATCAAACTCTTCAACGGCGGCCTCGACGCCTGGATGCAGCTCGCCGGATACATCGGGCAGATGGAAATCGAAGTGCTCGAAGTCGAATAACCGTCAGGACACAGATATTCGCGTCCGCAACAAAGTAGGATAGCCGTCCCGGCTGTCCACGCGCCGAAGGCGCAATGGCTCGCGGACATTCCCCGCGGCAACGCAAGTTCGCCTCTCCCACAAAACCCTGCGCCACAACACGAGCCCGGACCAATGGGAGCGCGGGCGGCCCGCCCGCAAAGCGCCGAAGGCGCAAAGGATCGCGGACATTTCCGCCCAGGCGGACCCTCGGCCTGTCCGCGGCAACGCAAGTCCGCCTCTCCCACATAACCCAGCGCCACAACACGACCCGGACCAATGGGAGCGCGCCCCCCCCCCCGCAAAGCGCCGAAGGCGCAAATGTAGGACAGCCGTCCCCGCAACCCCAGGCGCCAATCCTCCCTCACATGGCGCCAACATGCGTATCATTGCTACCCTGTACGCCGACGCATCAAGAATCCATGCCCGAGGAAAGAAGAAAGCCCCGGATGACATAATACGCCCCGCCCCCCGCAATTATTGTAGACCCGCCCCGGGCGCTCCGCAAGGGGACGCTGAAACAGAATCGGATAGCCGTGATACAGACCGAACAACTTACCAAGCATTTCGGTGCAAAAATCGCCGTGTCCCCGCTGGACATGTTCATCCCCGAGGGCACGTTTTTCTGTTTTCTCGGCCCGAACGGCGCCGGCAAAACCACCACCATCAAAATGCTCACCGGCCTGCTGCGCCCCAGCGGCGGCGTCGCCCGGGTGGGGGGGATAGACATCCAGCAAGACCCCGTCGCGGCCAAACGCCTCCTCGGCTATGTGCCGGATCACCCCTTTCTCTACGACAAACTCTCGGGACGCGAGTTTATGCGCTTCGTCGCCGGCCTCTACCAGCTCCCCGAGGCGCACTACCGCGCCCACTGCGAGCCCCTGCTGGAAATGTTCGAAATAAGCCGCGTGGGGGACCAGCTCATCGAAGACTACAGCCACGGCATGCGCCAGAAGCTCTCGTTCGCCTCCTGCTTCCTTCACGACCCGAAGATCGTCATCGTCGACGAGCCCTGGGTCGGCCTCGACCCGAAAAACATCCGCTTCGTGAAAGACTTCCTCAAGCAGAAAACCCGCGAAGAGGGCCTGACCGTCTTCATGTCCACGCACACCCTCAGCATTGCCGAGGAAATCGCCGACCAGATCGGGATCATCAACGAGGGCAAGCTCCTCCACATGGGCACCGTCGCCGAGATCAAAGCCCTGCACAAAAACCCCGGATCCCTGGAGGAAGTCTTCCTCGAACTCACCAGCACCCGAGACGAGGGAGCCGCATGAACCAGGTCTGGACTGTACTCTGCGCCAAAGCCCGCATGGCCGGCCACCAGATCGCCGCCGTGCGCCACGAGTCCAAGCTCAAGGTCGCCGTCCTCAGCCTCTCCGCCGTGGGCCTCTGGTTCGCCGCCGTCGAACTCTTCCACCGCGGGTTCGGCTGGCTCATTGATTTCGGCGGAGCGGGCGGCAGCGAATTCGCCTTCGGCCTGGCGCTCCTGCGCCAGAGCCTCAGCATCTTCGCCCTCTCGATCTTCCTGCTTCTCATCTTCTCCAATACCCTCGTCGCCTTCTCCACGCTCTACCGCTCCCGCGAAGTGGTTTACCTGCTCCAGGGCCCGATCCGATTTACCGACTTCTTCTATGCCCGCTTCATCGAGAGCGCCGCCTTCAGTTCCTGGTCCCTCGCCTACCTCGGCTCGCCCCTCGTCATCGCATACGCCATGAGCACCGGCGCGGGACCCGCCTTCTACGCCGCCGCCGCCCTCGTATTCCTGCCCTACGTCGTCATCCCCGCCTGCATCGGTTGCGCCATCACCATCGTGCTCGTGCGCTACTTCCCCCGCATGAAACTCCCCGCCGTCGCCCTGCTCGGCGGCGCCGCGCTCGCCGCCTTCTTCCTTTATATCCGGAGCATCATCCGCAGCGCGCGCGTCTCCGAAGACCGGACCTTCCAGGCGATACTCTCCGCGATGGAGCAAACCCAGGCGGATATCCTGCCCAGCTACTGGGCCACCGAGGCCATCCTCTCCGCCGCCGACGGCGACTTCGCCGACGCCGCGTTCTGGTTCCTCCTCCTCTTCTCCACGGCGCTCATGGCCCTCCAGTGCACCGCCTGGCTCGCCGGCCACATGTTCTACCCCGGATGGTCTTATCTTATGGGGCAGGACCGCCAGCGCCTCAAACCGCTCGGACGCGGCCCGATGGCCTGGGCCGGCCGCGCGCTCCGGATTCTGCGCGAGCCCTATCAATCCCTCTTCCATAAGGACATTAAGCTGTTCTGGCGCGACCCCACGCAGTGGTCACAGTTCGTCATCTTCTTCGGGATTATGGCCATCTATATCGCCAACATCCGCGGCTCCTCCCGGATCTACGAGTCCGAGTTCTGGCGCGGCTGGATCGCCTGCCTCAACGTTGGCTCCGTCATGCTCATCCTCGCCACCCTCACCAGCCGCTTCGTATTTCCCCTCATCAGCCTCGAAGGCCGCCGCATCTGGATCCTCGGCCTCGCCCCCCTGACCTTCCGCCAGCTTATCTGGCAGAAATTCTGGCTCAGCGTTACCCTCACCGCCTTCTTCACCGTCGGGATCGCCGTCCTCTCCGCATCCATGCTCCGGCTCGAACCCGTCTACTTCGGCCTCACCGTCTACAGCGTCCTCGTCTCCACCTTCGGCCTTTCCGGACTTGCCGTCGGGCTCGGCGCGCTATACCCCACCTTCACCGAAGACAACCCCGCGCGCATCGTCTCCGGCATGGGCGGCACCCTCAACCTGCTGCTCAGCATCGCCTTCATCTCCTGCATCGTCGCCGCGCAAGTCGTCGTGCTACAGTCCAAAGCGCTCGGGCTCTTCCACTCCGAGGCCCAGTATCAGACCGCGCTCTTCTCCGCCGTCGCCGGCGTGACCTTGCTCAGCGGGCTCTGCGCCGCGCTCCCCATGCACCTCGGCCTCCGCAACCTCAACCAGCTGGAGCTCTGAACCATGCATCACCTCCGCGTCTCCTCGCGAAAGCACACCGAATTCATCAACATCGATCGGGAAATCCAGCACATTGTCACCACGGCGGGTATCCAGGAGGGCGCGGTCCAAGTCTTCGTCCCGCACACCACCGCCGGCGTCACCATCAATGAAAACGCCGATCCCGACGTCGTCGCCGACATGGCCCTGATCCTCGACCGCGCCATCCCCTGGGACGCCGGATACGCCCACGCCGAAGGCAACTCCGCCGCCCACGTCAAAGCCAGCATGATGGGCAGCTCCGTCACCGTGTTCATTGCCCAGGGCCGCCTCCAGCTCGGCGCCTGGCAATCCATCTACTTCTGCGAATTCGACGGCCCCCGAAACCGCCAGGTATGGGTACGCCTCAGCACAAGCTAGAACCACAACCGCCCCCGCTGCCCCTGTCGTCCCTGTCGTCCCTGTCCACTGCCATTTTTCTATCACCACGCAAAATCAAAAAAAATCAAATAATCCCCCGTTGACAATCCGGGTATATTGAACTAAAGTAAAACTCGATTCGGATAACACGGGCAGTGTGACCACCGGGCGCGACGGCTTCACCCGTCGCTCCAGCGACCCACGCCAGGCGCCACACACCGCCTCGTGAACGCTGGGAGATTGGCTCCCGTAAGAGGAGAGGACCCACCCCCATAGTCCCATAGTGTATTCATCTATTATGCTTTAATGCCAATCTTATTGGAGGCTCTGTCTGAACATGAAGAAACGCGGATTCACCCTCATCGAACTGCTGGTGGTTATCGCGATCATCGGTATCCTGGCCGCCATCCTGCTGCCCGCGCTGGCGCGCGCCCGCGAAGCCGCGCGCCGCGCCAGCTGTCAGAACAACCTCAAGCAGCTGGGCCTGGTCTGTAAGATGTTTGCAAACGAGTCAAGTGGCGAGCGCTACCCGCGCCTCGCCGTCTTGCGTTCCTGGGACGACACCGAAACCTATTCCCCCGCGGGCGCCTCAGTCACCACGAGCGCCGGTACCTTCACCGCACTCGGTTACAGCGAATGCGGCTACATCAACGGCATTGGCGTAGGCGGCCCCGCCAGCGCCGGGTCGGGCGAGGTCAACCTGGAATTCGTCATGGATGGCCAGCTGGTATACCCGGAATACCTCACCGACATGGGCGTGCTGATGTGCCCCTCCGATTCCAAGGGCAATGTCGTTGCGGATGGCAAATGGAATATTAACGGGGACCCCAATCTCGGCATCGACCGCTGCGCCCAGACCGCGGAGTCCTACACGTACGTCCCCTGGCTGGTCGACCCCGTGTGGACCCACGTGACCAACGCCAGTCCGAACCAGCAGCCCCCCGCCCCGAAGATCCAGTTCATTCAGGACGTGGGCGCCGTTATCGTACAGCTTGTCGGCGCCGCGGCCACCAACAACGTCGCCGGCGCGGAGATGATTCTGGAGCGCGATATCAATCTGACGCTCACCGGGCCGACCCTCGACCCGCCGAGGCCCGGGCTCACCGCAATGCGGCTCCGCGAAGGCATTGAACGCTTTCTGATCACCGATATCAACAACCCCGGCGCCTCGGCGAAGGCCCAGAGCGAAGTGGTCATCATGTTCGACCTCATCAGCACGTTCGCCCAGGAATATAACCATATCCCGGGCGGGACCAATGTGCTCTTCCTCGACGGCCACGTCGAGTTCTCCAAGTTTCCCGGTGAATTTCCGGCGACGGTCGCCTTTGCGGACATCGTGTCGCGTTTTTAGGATACCGCTCCGGTTCCGATTCGGGCCGGGAGTCGCGCACTCCCGGCCCGGCTCGTTTTGCGGCTCCCGGTGCATTCGTGCGCGTCGGTGTTCAATCGTGGTTAGAAATGCGCCCGCATTCAAGCATCCATTCCATCTGCGTACAAGAAATCACCCTGTGCGCTCTTTGTGGCTTCCACTCCAATCCGGGCGGTTGTGCCGGGACTGGCGGAGATGCGCTATACTCCGGCGGATGAACCTGAAATACCGGAACGCGGAATGATGCGACGCTTCCTATCCATACTTGCGGCGGTGGCCGCTTCGCTGGCCGCTCCGAGAGACTCCGCGGCAAGCGCTACCCTTTCGCTTGCCGTCACGGCGGGGAATGTTCCGCCGGGCGGCCTGATTGGATTGCAGGTCCGGTGCGAAGGGGCCGCGCCCGACGCCCTGGTCGTGAAGATCGCCTTCGACACCAACCGTCTATCCGTATGGGGCGCCGCAACCGGGGCCGCCGCCGCCGCGGCGGAGAAAGCGATGATCTGGCGCGCGACGGAGGACGGCGCGGCGCTGGTGCTCTATGCCGGCGCGGGGGAAATGTCGCCCGGCCACGCGGCCACGGTGTACCTGGAGGCGGAAAGCGGCGCGGCCGCGGGTCCCGGACTGCTCGCCATTTCCGAAGCATCGGCGGCGACGTCCGACGCGCGCGCCCTTTCGGTACAGGCGGCGGCGGCCTCGCTCACCATTGCGCCGCTGCCGAACCGGCACAGCGCGGACACCAACGCGAACGGCCGTATCGGGCTTGGGGAACTGTTGCGCGTTGTTCAGCTGTACAACACGGGCGCCTACGGCTGCGATCCAGGTTCGGAGGACGGATTCGCGCCCGGCGGCGCTGACCGGAGCTGCGGCCCGCACACACTGGACTTTCGGCCCCCCGCCTGGACCCTGGATCTCAGCGAACTCCTGCGGGCCATTCAGCTGTACAACGCGATCGGCGGGGCCTACCACGCGAATCCGGAGGGCGAGGACGGCTTCGCCCCGGGACTGCCGGACTGAATCCGCGGGCTATCGGGCGTACATTCCGCGGCGGTAACGCTTGGTGGTCCAGAGCGAATCGTCCCAGAAGGCGTCCACCTCATACGTGTCCCCCGCGGGCTTCACGGCCCAGTGGTAGTGCTGGGCCGGCGTCACCGCGTCGTTGAGGCCGATGCGTACACAACGCCCGGCGATATCGTTCCGCATGGCCGCGTGAAAGTACAACTCCACATTGTCTGAATGGGCGGGCGGGATTCGGTCCGGAACGATCTCGGCAAACGCATCAACAAAGCGATTGGCCGCCGCTTCCAATTGCGGATCGACTTTCCAGGCGTAAACAATTCGCGGCTGCAGCCGGGCCGCGCCAAGCAAGACACCCGCGTACAGTACGGTGGACTCGCGCAGTGCGGCAATGCATATCGGATCGCGTGCGCGGCAGGCCAGCCCGACCAGGGAGATGTCGTCTCGGGCGACGGCTTCGTCGCGGGCCACTTCGGTCAGCCGCAACACGTCCCAATGATCAATTGGAACCTTCTTCAACGCGAAATACAACGCGTCTGAACGGGACGGCAACAGGGATTCGTTGGAAGGGGCCACACCAAAAACGGGGGATTGCACAACGCGGAGCAATTCCGCAAATGCCGGGAGGGCGTCCACGCGCGATCGCGAGGACGCGGGTTTTCCCTGGAGTCCACGCATAATTCGAAAGTAGAGTTCGAGCTCGGGGCTCTCGGTGTAGTACCCCTCGATTGGGACATCCAGCGGATCCGCCCCGAGCGCGCCCGCGACTTCCCGCGCCAGGGGCAGCAGGCGCTCCACCTCGTGGGCCTTCATGGCGTCCCGGTAGAATTCATCCAGACCGAGAATGAGCTCCCGGTCGCCCACGGTGCGCGTGATGGTGTCTCGAAACACGGCGAATCTCCGGAGTCCAAGTAGCGTTGAAGCTGGCGGTGCTCACAGGACCTAATACGGAATCACCGACACCAGCAACGCCACCGCCTGCGCACTGATGGCCTCTTCGCGCCCCTCCGGCCCGACGCCTTCGTTGGTCTTGGCCTTCACCGACACCATGTCCGCGGAAATATCCATCGCCGCCGCCAGTTTCGCACGAATAGCGTCGATATGGGGGTTGAGTTTGGGGCGTTGCGCGACGACGGTGCTGTCGATGTTTTCCACCCTCCAGCCCGCCTCCAGCACGCGGTCGCGGGCCAGCCGAAGCAGAACGAGGCTGTCCGCATCCTTGAACTTGGGATCGTTGTCGGGGAACAGCTGACCAATATTGCCAAGATTCGCCGCGCCAAGCAGGGCGTCGGTGATGGCGTGGGCAAGCACATCGGCGTCGGAATGGCCGGCGAGGCCCTTTTCGTGGGGGATTGTGACGCCGCCGAGGATCAAGGGCCGGCCCGCTTCGAGGCGGTGCAGATCGTAGCCCTGGCCTATACGCATCCGATCCCCTTTCGGATGAAGGTCTCCGCGACATGCAGATCCGCCGGGCGCGTGACCTTCAGGTTCTCCGTCGAGCCCGGCACCAGCTTCACCGGATGGCCGCAATGGCGAACGAGCGTCGCGTCGTCGGTCCCCCGAAAGCCGCGCCGCACCGCCTCGGCATGCGCGCCGCGGATGATTTCCGCGCGAAAGGTCTGCGGCGTCTGGCAGGCCCAGAGCAGGCGCCGGTCGGGGGTCTCCCGAAGGAAACCGTCGCCGTCGTCCATCAAAATCGTATCGACCACGGGAATGGCCACGGTCGCGGCCCCGTAGGCGGCGGCCGCGTCGATGGAAGCCTGAATTATCTCCGGTGAGACGAAGGGGCGCGCGGCGTCGTGAATGGCGCAGATTTCGGTGTCCGGATCGAGCGCTTCGAGGCCCAGCCGCACGGAGTCCTGGCGCTCCGATCCGCCGGGGACGAAATGGAACGGCTCTCCGGGAAAGGCCGCGCGCAACGCCGACTCGAATTCCGGCCGAAACGGCTTGGGAACGACCACGACGGCGTTGCCGGCGATGCCCAGGCACGCGAACTGGCGCAACGCGCGCACGATAAGCGGCACGCCTTCCACCGGCACCAGCGCCTTGGGTATGGCCTGCTCCAAACGTTCCCCCTGGCCGCCGGCGGGAATCAGCACCTGCACCTTCATGGCTGAACGTCGTTGAACCGCGTGAAAATCATCCGCCCGGCCGCGGTCTGGAGCACGCTCGTCACCACGACCTGAACCATCTTGCCCATGTGCGAGCGCCCGCCGTCGACCACCACCATGGTGCCATCATCCAGGTAGCCCACCCCCTGGCTGGGCTCTTTGCCCTCCTTGATAATCTTGACTTCCATCTGCTCGTCGGGCAGCACCGCCGGTTTCAGGGCGTTGGCAAGATCGTTGATATTCAGCACCACCACGCCCTCAATCTGCGCCACCTTGTTCAGATTGAAATCGTTGGTAAGAACCTTGGCGTGGAACTTCTGCGCGAGGCGCACGAGCTTGCTGTCGACGTCCCGCACATCCTGGGGGTCGTCCTCGATGATCTCGATGACGACCTTGGAGGATTCGCGCTGTAAATCCTTGAGAATATCCAGCCCGCGCCGGCCCTTGGCGCGGCGAAGCACATCGGAGGAATCGGCGATGTGCTGGAGTTCATGCAAAACAAACCGGGGCACCAGCAGCGTTCCTTCGAGGAAGCCGCTGTCGCAGATGTCCGCGATGCGCCCGTCGATAATGACGCTCGTATCCACCAGCTTCAGCGAGATCTTGCCCGCTTTGGATCGTTCGACGGCGGTCAGGAGCGACTGCATGCTCGACGCGCGGGTGAGCCCAAGATATATGCCCACGTAGCCGAATATCAGCACGAAGGTTACGGTGATGAACAGGCGCAGGTTCGGGCTCGCGTCCGGAACCCAGATCAACAGCCACGTGGCGAGCGCGTACCCGAAAACCATCGCAATGATAATGGCGACCATCGCGGGCGCAAGTTTCTCGTAGATATCCTGGGTGATGAAGCGTACAAGCCAGAGGACCAAAACCCCGACCCCGCCGCCGATGAGGCCGCCGATGATGTGCCACGGAAGCGCGCTGCCGTAGTTGTTACCCGGGTTGTTAGTTTCCACGGCCTCACGGGCGTATACGGCCCAGATAACCCCCATGATGAGACAAGAGAAGACAAAGATCAGCCGAATGATTTTTTCGGACATGTATACGCTCCAGTAACTCTACGTTCTGCCCAAACTGCGCAATCCGATCAAATCGCCACATCCCGGTAAATCATTGACAGATATTAGCACAAACAACACCCGATTCCTAGAATACACTGCCGCCCGACGCGCGCAACCCCGCCAATACCGCTTCCACCAATCGGGTCAAGCTGGGTTCCGCCGCATTTGCGGTCGCAATGATCCGCTCGATATCCACCGGTTCGAGTGCATCCGGCAAACATTCGTCGGTAATGACGGACACGCCGAGCACCTTCAATCCGGCGTGTACGGCCACAATGACCTCGGGAACCGTGCTCATGCCCACGGCATCCGCGCCGATAAGGCGCATGAAGCGGTATTCCGCGCGGGTCTCGAGGCACGGGCCACTGCACGCGAGGTACACTCCGCGTTGTGTCTTAATACCCATTTCGAGCGCTTTGGTTTCCGCCAATTCGAGAAGGGCGGCCGTGTAGGGCTCGCACATGTCGGGGAATCGCGGACCCAGCGTGTCGTCGTTGGGCCCAATCAGCGGGTTGTCCCCGATGAGGTTGATGTGGTCGGAAATGAGCATCAGGTCGCCCGCGCGAAACTGGGGGTTCAGGCCGCCGGCCGCGTTGGATACGATCAGGGTGTGCACCCCGAGCGCCCGGGCCACCCGAACCGGAAAGGTCACCTGCTGCAGCGTGTAGCCCTCGTAGTAGTGAAAACGCCCCGAGAGCGCCACCACCGGCGTATCCGCCAGCGTGCCAAAGACCAATTCGCCCGCGTGCGTATCCACGGTCGACGTGGGGAAGTGGGGGAGATCGCCGTAGGGAATCCGGGCCTCGACCTGGAGCCGATCCGCCAGGGAACCCAGCCCCGTCCCCAACACCACCGCGACTTCGGGATGGAGGGTGGCCCGCTCGCGCACCCTGGCGACCGCTTCCTGGACCATTTCACCAAGTGTAGCCATACAACCTCCTCAACCGCTCTTAAACGGGCCTGTTCGCCAATCCTGCAAGAGCGCGTCACGCAATCTCGCTACCGGCGCGCCCGCATCGCGCCATCCAGCGCGCGCCGCACCTCCGCCGCATCCACGCCATCAATACACAATGCCTTCATTCTGGAATGGCCACCCGCCGCCAGGGTGATGCGGCGGCGGCGGATCCCAGTCAAGTCCGCGAGAAACCGGATCAGCGCCTGATTCGCGGCGCCCTCCGCGGGAGGCGCGGCAATCGCAACCCGGTAGTAGTCCTCGGTAGCCTCCAGCACGGCGTTTCTCGCGGCCCCGGGCTGCACCTTTAAGCGCAACAGCGCGCCGCCCTCCCGATCTTCCACCGCACCGGCCGACACCGCTACTGGGCGGCCCGAGCCGCTTCCGCCTCGCGATCCGGAGCGCCGGCGGGTTCTTCTTCGGCGGGCGCCTCCTTTTCGCCGCTACCGAGGGCCTTTTCGGTGTGCGCGCCGCCGGCGGCCTCGG
Source organism: Candidatus Hydrogenedentota bacterium (assembly GCA_019637335.1). NCBI lineage: Bacteria > Pseudomonadati > Candidatus Hydrogenedentota > Candidatus Hydrogenedentota bacterium. The sequence continues at coordinate 59,603 of JAHBVV010000022.1, forward strand.
CAACCTCGGTCACGTCCGGCTCCGCGGGGGGCGCGGCGGGCGTTTCTTCCTCCAGCTCGGGCGCTTCTTCGAGCCAACGCCCCATCCGGCGGAATTTCTCCTGGCGTCGCTCCAGGGTCCATGCGCCCGCGTCGGCTTCGGCCAGAAAGGCGCGGATCTCCTCCGACACCGACTGGCAGGCCGCGTCGGGGTCGCGGTGTGCGCCGCCGTTCGGCTCGCGCAGCACCGAATCGATCACACCGAGGCCGAGCAAGTCGGTCGCCGAAACACGCAAGGCGGAAGCCGCCATTTCCTTTTTCTCCACATCGCGCCAGAGGATCTCCGCGCAACGTTCCGGCGGGCAGATGACATACACCGCGTGTTCAAACATGGCGATGCGATCGCCGATTGCGATGGCCAGTGCGCCGCCGCTTCCGCCCTCGCCCAGTATGATCGAGAGAATCGGCGTATTGATCGAGAAGCACTCGAGCAGATTGTTGGCGATGGCGAAACCCTGGCCATGCTTCTCCGCCTCGAGGCCGGGGTGCGCGGCCGGGGTGTCGACAAACGTAATGACCGGATGGCCGAGCCGCTCGGCCATCTTGAAAAGCCGCAGCGCCTTCCGGTAGCCCTCCGGATGCGACATGCCGAAGTTACACTTCACCTTCTCGTCGGTGTCCACGCCCTTCTGCTGGCCGGCCACGAAGACCGTGCGGCCCTGAAACCGGGCAATCCCACAGACCATCGCGGCGTCATCGCCCAGCGCCTTGTCGCCGTGAAGCTCCACGAAGTCCTCAAAGATCCGTTCCACGAACGTGCGCATGCGAGGCCGCTTGGGGTGGCGAGCAAGCTGCACGCGCTCCCACGGTGAAATATTCGCGAATATGGCCTCGCGCTGCGCATCCCGTTGCTCGCGCAAGGACTCGCGCTCTTCCTCGGTTTCAGCTTTCTCTATCTGCGCTTCGATGTCGTGCAACGGTTGCTCGAAGGGCAGGACGATCTCGGTGGTGTTCTTTGATCGCATGATCTGCACGATTCGTTGATCCCATACGTGGTGAAAGGCGCGGCCAGAGGGCACAGGCGCCCGGGCAATCCCTACTGCGGGGCAAACACGCCTATTGTAACACGGTCGCCCCCGGAATGCAGCCCGGCTTTTCCCGCCGGAGAAAATGGAAAACCTCGGCGGGGCGAGCGCCCGGCCGAGGTTTAGAGTGGCGATTGGTGTTTCGAGTTAAACCGTCTCAAGTATCTCGCCGAAGTATTCCTGGTAACATTCGGCATGCCAATACTCACCTTCAAGGTCCACGGCTTCACCAAACTCGAAATCGACGTCCTCAATGTGCTCATTGCACAACGTGCACTGTTTCATGGTTCTATTCACCTCCATTTCATTCTGGTCTTAGTACGCTCTTGTGCACGCATACTTGAACGGCTTTTACCACAAGCGACGCAATAAGTCAAGAAAAAAAATACGAAACGGCGAATTTTTTTGAAATTAGGGATGACAAAAAAATCAGTTTGGTAAATTAATCAATATAAACCGTTCAAAATAAACTACTTCCAATGTGTTAAATTTCTGCGGATTTTCGCGTTCAGACCGGAATTCCGCAATCGGAAATCTGCAATTTTTTCGCCGAATAGGTCCCGTATACCCCGCATGGCCGCCGAAAAACGGATCGCCGATCAGTCCAGTTCCGGCGGGACAATCCGCGCGATGACGGGCATGTGATCGGACGGAAATCGGCCGTTTTCGTGGCGCGCGTCGATGGCGCACGCCGTCACCCGAGCGCCGGGCGAGACGAGGATCCAGTCAATCCGCCGGTATTGTTCCGGCGCGGGAATGGCAAAGCCGTTCCAGGTGTTCGGGTCCCCGGTTCGAACCGCCGCTTCATTCCACGTATCGAGGAGACCGCCCTCGGTAAGGGCCTTCCAGGGCGCGCTGGTTTCCGCGTTCGCGTTGAAATCGCCAGTGAGCACCACGAATTCGCCGGCGTGCAATTCCCGGATCCGGGCTTCCAGCATTCGCGCGCTTTCAAGGCGCGCCTGTTCGCCCCGGTGGTCGAAATGGGTGTTGTAGAAATAGAAGGTCCGCCCGGTGGCGCGCCGGTAGAACTTCACCCACGAGGCAATGCGCGGGAGGGACGAATCCCAGGACTTGGAGCCGGGCGCGCCGGCTGTTTCCGAAAGCCAGAAATGCCCCGATTCCAGGGGGATCAGGGCGTCCTTCCGGTAGAGAATCGCCGTCATCTCGCCGGTCGCGTCCTCCTGGCGTCCCAAGCCGATCCAGGCGTAATGCGGCAGCTGATCCGCGAGATACTGCGCCTGGAAGTCGAGGCATTCCTGCGTCCCGATGATGTCCGGATCGTATTCCTTAACGAGCGCGACCAGGCGGTCGCGGCGGAGATCCCAGGCGTCCGGACCGTCATTTGCGGAACCATAGCGCAGGTTGTAAGACATCACAGAGAGTTCGGGGGCCGGGGCGCCGGTCGCCAGCAGGGCCGACGCGGACAGCAAGAGCGAAACGAGAGACATGGAACAAACTCCGGGGGTGGAGGTTCGGATTGGCGCGCCACCGGCTATCCGGTGACGCCGCGCGCCGCCGATACCGGCCCGAACCCGCTGAGGCTGCGGTGTGATTGGAATCAACGCCGCCTATGCTGGCAGAATACCGCTGCTGGACGCAACCGCCCGCCGCGCGGCTCCGCCGCCGGCCCCGCGCGTAACCTTCCCCGTACCCGGTAAAGATCGGATGCCGCATGACCCACAACGCCCCGCCCGCCATCCACCTCGTCGCTGTCTCGGGCAGCGTGCGCCGCGATGGCTATACGCGCCGATTTCTTGATCTGATGATCGGCATGCTCGAAGCCTACCCCGGCGTTACCGTGGATTGCATCGATCCGGCGGATTTTCAGCTGGCCTTTCCCGGGCAGCCGGAGGCCGGCGCCTTCCAGCGGGCGCTTACGGACCGCGTGACGCCCGCCGACGGCATTCTGCTGTCCACGCCGGAATACCACGGCAGTTACAGCAGCGTGATCAAAGTTCTCATTGATAGCATGGGGTATCCATCGGTCATGGCGGGGAAGCCAGTATCCTTGCTGGGCATCGCCACCGGGCGGCTGGGCGCCATCAAGGCCCTGGAACACCTGCGCAGCGTCTGCTCCCATGCCGGCGCCATCGTGCTTCCCTACCCCGTTTCCGTGGCGGAAGCCCACAATCGAATGGACGCGGCGGGGGCCTGCACCGACCCCGACATCAACGAACAGATGGCGCAATGCGCGCGCCAGCTCGTGGCCTATACCCGCTCGCATGCGAGCCTCAAGGGCTGACCCGGCGCTACTCCGGGAGATCCTCCGCCACTTTCTCCACCACTTTTTTCTGGACGAAGCCGAGTTTGATGAAGGAGCCATCCGGGTTTTCCCAGATGTGCCACGCGGTAACCGTCGGCGCCACGTACGCCGACTCACCGGCGCTGTAGGTGGACTCCTGCCGGTCCGACTCCGCGCCGAGCACATCCCGCGCCTGCGGGTACGTCATCCCGTGGAGAATTTCCTCAAATTGCGCCTGGGTAAACGTCGGGCGCGCGGGCGGCGCGGGTTCCTGGGGAGCCGGCGGGGGAGGGGGCGGCGGCGGATCGCCGCAACCGGCCGCCAGCGACAAGGCAAGGCAAGCCCCAATCAGGCCGTTCCAGCGCCAATGACCGTTCCAGCGCGCATGACCCGGATTCTTCATAGCCCATCGATCTCCACACGGTTTCTGCCGAGTTCCTTCGCGCGGTATAGAGCGCGATCAGCCGCTTCCACCAGCGCGGCGGGCGCGGCCAGATCGCGGCGGTGCTGCGCGACGCCAATGCTGGTGGTCACGTGAAGATCCTGTCCGGTGGCGCCTCGAAAGACGTGCGCACGGACCAGGGCGCACAGCTTGTTGGCAAGCAACGCGGCCTCCTGCAGGACGGTCTCGGGGAGTACTACGACCATCTCTTCCCCGCCATACCGGCAGCAAATGTCGGAATCGCGGGTGTTTTCCTCCAGCAACCGGGCAAACTGCTGCAAGACCAGATCTCCGGTCTGATGCCCGTGGGTATCATTAAACTTCTTGAAGTGGTCGATGTCAAACAACATGATCGAGAAGGTGCGGCTATAGCGGTCGGCGGCCGCGAATTCCTCTTCGAGCCGCAGGTCGAAATAGCGGCGCACGAACAGCCCGGTCAGGCCATCGGTGACGGCGAGGGCATAGAGTTTGGCGTTGTGGATCGCGATGGCGATCTGCGCGCCGAGCTGCCACAGGAGGATCTGGTCCTCCTCCTGGAATGGCTCGCCATCTTCCGGATCTTCGAGCACGAGGAGGCCAAGCGGCTCGTTCTTGGCAATAAGCGGAATCAACGCCGCGGCCCGGTTCCCGTCCCACTCGAGAACCGCCGCCCGGCTTTCCAGGGCCCGGCCGAAACGCGGGCCCCGGGCGGAGATTGTGTCCTCCGCCAGGCGCTCCCGCGTGATCAGGTCCTTCCCGTACCGCGCGACCACCGGCTGAAGCGTGCGCCCGTCCTTGCTCAATTCGTAGACGGTGACCCGGCGCACGTTCAAGGCCCCCTGCACGACGGTGGCGATGATGGGGAGGGTTTCGTGCAGTTCCAGGGTCTCGGTGATCGCCAGGCCGATCTCGCGCAGGGTCGACAGGTGATCCACCTGCCGGACCAGCTGCATGTTCCGCCGGTACAGCGCGTCAAAATCGCCGCCGGTCTCGGGGAGTTTTCTACCCACCAAATCCCTCCTCTTTCACCGCCCATATTAGCACGCGGGCCATAGCGGCGCCACGTGGGGGCGTGGCCGTTTGTCCGGCGCCCATGCCGTCGGTTACACTCAAACCGGGGATGGTGGACCTTCATTCATCAAGGAATCAGGCGTTTGCTTACGGCCGTGCGTCTTTTCAGTGTCGAGCTGGTGCAGAATCTGGCGGTCCTCGTGGCCGTTTGCGCCATTTCCGGCGTTGTGGGGCGTCATCTGCGCGAATCGGCCGGTGCGCGCGCGCTTCAGGGGCTTCTTTTCGGAAGCGCGGCCGTCGTAACGATGCTGGCCCCTTTTCAGTTTACCGCTGGCATCCAGTTCGACGCGCGCTCGGTGGCGCTCAGTGTATGCGGGGCCTTCTTCGGCCCCGCCGCGGCGCTGACCGCCGCGATCCTGGCGGCGGCGTGCCGGATCGCCCTGGGCGGAGGCGGAACGCTCACCGGACTCCTGGTCATCGCAAGCTCCGCCGCTATCGGCGTACTGTTCTTCTACCGGCGTCCGGCGTCGGACACGGCCCGGTTTCTAGCAACGATGCTCGCCCTGGGGTTGGCCGTGCACGCCGTGATGCTCGCGCTCATGTTTACCCTGCCCGGTGGCGCCGCCTGGGAAGTCCTCCCCTTGATCGCCCCCACGGTCCTGGTCTTCTATCCGCTCGCAACGGCCCTCATCGGCACCATCCTTTCCGATCAGTTTGAAGCCCGGGCGCTCCTTCGCCGGGTCGCGGAAAGCGAGGAGTCTCTCCGAATGGCGGGGGAAGTGGCGCGCGTGGGCGGCTGGTCCATCGAGCCGGCGACCGGCGCCATGCAGTGGACGCCGCAGGTGGCCGCAATGTTGGATCTGCCCGCCGGCCACCCCCCTGAGCTTCAGGAGGTGCTCAAACTGTTCCCCCCGGCGTCGCGCGCCGCCGTGGACGCCGCATACCAGGCGTGCGCCCAAAGCGGGGCGCCCTTTGATCTGGAAGTGGAACTCTTGACCGCGCGAGACCGGCGGATCTGGGTCCGAACCATCGCGCGCCCCGAGCGCGATCAGGCCGGATCGATTGTCCGAATACAGGGCGCGGTGCAGGAAATCACGGTTCTGAAGGATTTCGAGCGGCTCGTGGCCCAGAGCGCCAGTCGGTTCCACCAGCTTGCCGACACCGTCCCATTGTTCGTGTGGACCGCGACGCCCGACGGCACGCTCGACTTCACAAATGCGGAATACAAGCGATACGCCGGATCTCCCGAAGATGCGGATCCCGGCAGTTTCTGGATCGGGACGGTCCATCCGAGCGATCGCAAACGCGTGCTGGAGACCTGGGAAGCGGCTGTGCGGCAGGCCGAGCGCTACAGTTGCGAATTTCGCGTTCGCCGGCACGACGGAGAGTACCGCTGGCACTGCGCGAGAGCGCTGCCGCTTCGGGACGAAAGCGGCGAGATTGTGAAGTGGTGCGGCACGGGCACGGACATCCATGACACGAAATTAAACGAGGTAACCCTGTCCCGCATGGCCGCGCGCCTGCGCACGACGCTAGAAAGCATCACCGACGCGTTCTACATACTGGACCGAAACTGGCGCTTCACCTATCTGAATTCCGAGGCCGAACGCCTCTTGCGCCACACGCGCGAAGAGATGCTCGGCAGGCGCCCGGTGGACTTCTTCCCGGACGCGATCGATGGCGAGGTCGCGCAACGGTACAGCCAGGCATTTCGTTCGGGCGAGGCCGCGCATTTCGAGACCTATTTCGAACCCTTTGGGCAGTGGTTTGAAGTTCATGCCTATCCCTCGGACGAAGGGCTGGCCGTATATTTCCGGGACATCACCTCGCGCGTCCAGAGCGAGGCGGAACTGCGTGCGGTGAGCAACCGGCTCCAGAATCTGCTCGAATTCAGCCCGCTGTTGATCACCGAACTTGATTGTGAAGGCCGCTACCTGATGGCCAACAAGGCGGTGGCGAACCTCGTGGGGCGTCCAGCGGGCGAGATTGTTGGCCGCCACCTCTCCGAGTTGCTTCCGCCCGATAGCGCCCGGCTCTTCCTATCGCGGATCCAGCAGGTTCAGGCGTCGCGGGCGCCGCTTTTCGTGGAAGACCTCTTGCCCATGCGCGAACAGGCGCGCACCTACTCCACAGTGCTGTTTCCCTTGTTGGACGAATCGGGCGCGGTGGCTTCCGTGGCCGGTGTCGCCCAGGACATCACCGAACAAAAGGCCGCCCGGGAGGAGCGCGATCGCCTGGAGTCCCAGTTGCGCCAGGCCCAGAAACTTGAAGCCGTCGGGCAGCTTGCCGGCGGCGTCGCGCACGATTTCAACAATATGCTGGGCGTCATACTCGGGCACGCGGAAATGCTGCTTTCGGCCATACCGGAAGACGACCCGATCTACCACCAGCTTGAAGAAGTGCAGCACGCCGCGACACGATCGGCGGAATTGACCCGCCAGTTGCTGGCGTTCGCGCGCAAGCAGACCATTGCGCCGAAAGTGCTCGATCTGACCGAAACGGTCTCCGGAATGCTGAAAATCCTGCGGCGGCTCGTGGGCGAAGACATTACCATCGAATGGAGGCCCGGCGGCGGCGCGTTGCCCGTGCTCGCGGACCCGTCGCAGGTGGATCAAGTCGTCGCGAATCTGGCGGTAAACGCCCGCGACGCCATCGGCGGCAACGGCGCGATCACCCTCGAAACCGCGGCCGCCACCTTCGATGCGGCGTACTGCCAGCGCCATCCCGGTCACCTGCCGGGCGAGTATGCCGTCATCGCGATGCGCGATACGGGATGCGGGATGAATGAGGAGACGGTGTCGCACATATTCGAGCCATTCTTCACCACCAAAGCCCAGGGCAGCGGAACGGGCCTCGGGCTGGCCACCGTCTACGGCATTGTCCAGCAGAATCGCGGCTTTGTCACCGTCTCCAGCACGCCCGGGTCGGGCAGCGATTTCCGCGTGTACTTCCCGATCTTCCGCGGCGCGGCGCCCGCCAGCCCCGCGCCCCCGCCCGAAAGCCATGCGCCGGGTGGCGAGGAAACCGTACTGCTCGTGGAGGACGAGGCCGCGCTGCTCCAGTTAAGCAAGCGCATGCTCCAGGCGCTGGGATACAACGTGCTCGCGGCGGATACTCCGGGCAAAGCGATTGATATTGCCTCATCGTTCGAGGGTCGGATCGATTTGCTGATTACCGATGTGGTGATGCCGGAGATGAATGGGCGCGAACTGCGCGAGAAACTCGATACGGTGCGCCCGGGCCTGCGCACGCTGTTTATGTCGGGCTATACCGCCGACGTGATAGACCGGCGGGGCGCCCTGGACAGCGGAGTTTACTTTCTCTCAAAGCCCTTCAAGATCAAGCAGCTGGCCGCGATGGTGCGCGAGGCCCTGGATCGCGCCGGAGCCTCGTGATCCGCCCCGATCGGGATGTCGATATTGCCTGGCGATTACCGTATCATTGGCTTGGACCATTAACCGTCTGAACGCGCGCATATACGGCGCGCCTCCTGGAGAATGACGTATGCAAAGCGTAAGGCCGTCCCTTCATCGTTCCTCTTTGAAGGCAGGTATCCTGCTCCTGGCCGGAATTCTGCTTCCGGTGGTGATGGTTGCCGCCCGGGATTCCCCGCCGGACGACGAGGCGGCGGTGCGCGCGGTGGTGGAACAATACTTCCACGGGATCATCGCGTACGACGAGGAAGCGCTGAGAAATGCCTTTCACCCCGACGCCGCGGTCATCGGGTTGAACAAGGAAGGCGAGACGGAAAGTGTGCGGTTTGACGATTGGGTGGTCTACACACGCGGAACCGCGCCCGACGCCACGGGGCGCAACAATACGATCGTCAGCGTGGATATAACCGGCACGGCCGCCGTAGTGAAGACGGATCTGAACTGGCCCCACGTCCGCTACACCGATTACCTCTCGCTCATGAAGAGCGGCGGCGAATGGCGCATCGTCAACAAGATCTTTCACCGCGGCGCCCCGGGGGAAACGCTCTGACAGCGGTTTGGCGACGGCCGGCAGGTTGCGATTGCGAAATCGAGCGCGCATCCACATCGGCCTGCCCCCCGGGATTGCGAGACCCGTTGAGAATTCGACATTGCCGCGCAATTGCCGTATCATTCCCTTCCTTTTGTTAAAATCGCGGACCCGCGCCACCGGCGCCTCCCGCGGGAGGAATGGAAATGCCCAGAGTACGGCGGGCCATACTGAGTTGCTTTGACAAGACGGGCGTCGTCGAGTTGGCGACCTTGTTGCGCGATCTGGAGGTCGAACTGATCAGCACCTCCGGCACACTGACCGTGTTGCGCGAAGCCGGAATCGACGCCCTCAGCATCGAGGAGTACACCGGCGTGCCCGAGATGATGGGCGGGCGGGTCAAGTCGCTCCATTCGAAAGTGCACGCCGGCCTGCTCGGCCTGCGCGACAACAAGCTCCACTGCGAGCAAATGCAGGCCTACGAAATGCACTGGGTGGACATGCTCGTGGCCAACATCCGCCCGATGCGCGATATCACCGGCCAGCCCGGCGTTACCACGGAGGAAGTGCTCGACCAGACGGACATCGGGGGCGTCGCGATGATCCGGTCGGCCGCGAAGAACTTCCGTTTTGTCACCTGTGTGGTCAATCCCGACCGCTACGCCTCCGTAATGCACGAGCTGCGGGCGCTCGAAGGCGAGGTTCCGTTTGCGGCGCGCTACCGGCTCGCACAGGAGGCGTTCGCGCTGACCGCCGAATACGACCGCGCCATCGCGGACTACCTCGAAAGCACCGTTCCTCCCGAGGAATAGGTGGACGGACCAACCCCAACACAACGCGCTTGCGCCGGCTTTGCGCCCGCGCTCGTTTCGGATCAGGATTGAATGATGAACATACTTGTATTGGGCGGCGGCGGGCGCGAACACGCGATGGCGTGGAAGGCGGCCCGGAACAGCCGCGTGGAAACGGTGTACTGCGCGCCGGGGAACCCCGGTGTCGCGGGACTCGAGAAGGGCGTCTGCGTAAATGTGGATCCCGAAGACGCGGCCGCGGTGCGCGCATTGATTGCGGAAAAGGAGATCGATCTCGTCCTCGTCGGCCCGGAAGCCCCCCTGGCCGCCGGTATTGTGGACGCGCTGGCGGACACCCGGGCGATGGTATTTGGACCGGTGAAGGCCGCCGCGCAACTGGAAGCGAGCAAGACCTTCGCCAAGGAATTCATGGCGCGACACAATATCCCGACCGCGGCCTATCGCGCGTTCACCGATCCCGAAGCCGCGCGGGCCTATGTCGACGAAATCGGCGTCCCCCTGGTCGTCAAGGCCGATGGCCTGGCGGCGGGAAAGGGCGTGACCGTTGCGTTCGAACGCGATCAGGCGCTTCAGGCCATTGACGACGCGATGGTGGGCGGAGTCTTCGGAGCCGCCGGCGTCCGGATCATCATTGAGGCCTTCCTCGATGGGGAGGAGGCGTCCATTCTGGCGTTCTCCGACGGGAAAACCGTGATTCCCATGGCTTCCAGCCAGGATCACAAGGCGGCCCACGACGGCGATACCGGCCCCAACACCGGCGGCATGGGGGCCTACTCGCCCGCACCCCTGGTAACGCCGGCGCTCCTGGATGAGATCCAGCGCCGCATACTACAGCCCTGCGTCGACGGCCTGGCCGCCGAAGGATCCCCCTACGTGGGCGTGCTGTACGCCGGGCTGATGATCACCGCCAAGGGACCTGAAGTCGTTGAGTTCAACTGCCGCTTCGGCGACCCCGAGACCCAGGTCGTGCTGCCGCGCCTGACCACCGACCTGGTGGATGTCGCGGAGGCCTGCTGCCGCGGAACCCTCGACCAGATTTCCCTCGAATACACCGATCAACCCTGCGCGACCGTCGTGCTGGCAAGCGAGGGCTATCCGGGCAGCTACCCGAAAGGGCGCGCCGTCACGGGAATCGACGACGCCGAGGCCGTGGAAGGCGTCACGGTGTTCCACGCCGGCACGCGGGACAACGGGGGACGCCTCGAAACCAGCGGCGGGCGGGTGCTGGCGGTAACCGCGCTCGGCGCGAACCTGCGAGAAGCGCTGGACCGCGCCTACGCCGGTGTCGCCCGGATTCACTTCGATGGGATGCACTACCGGCGGGACATCGGCCAGAAGGCCTTCAAGCGCATCCCGTAGCCGCGTGGACAGACAAAGTACGCCCCGGAAGCACGACCGAGTTCTCGGGATGCTCCGGGGCGTTGCCGTTAGAAACTCGATTCCGACTTGTCGTGCAGGTCGCGCGCGTACAGCCGCTTGCCGTGCCGGCTTTTCGCCTTGAAAAGCCCCTGCATCGCTTCGCCGAGGATGTGCTCGGCGCCCGTGGCGCTGCCGTTCCGGCAGGAGACCACGCCAAATCGCAACTGCGCCTGCGACGGGCAGCACGGGTCGTTGAAGGTAATGGTGCTGATCTCGTCGTGAATCTTCTGCGCGTAGCGGATCGCTTCGTCCAGCACGGCGTGGGGCAGCACGGCGGCAAACATCGCGCCGTCGTAACGCGCGAGAATGTCGTAGTTCCGCGAGGCATTCCGCATCGCGATCGCCACCTCCACCAGAACGTCGTCGAGGCTTGCCGTGCCCATTTCGTCGTTCAGGGCCTTCACCTCGTCCACGTCGAGCACCACGCACGATACGGGATAGTCGTAGCGGTGCGCTTTCTCCACCTCCTCCTGCAGGCGTTCCAGAAGGAAGCGGCTGTTGCGCAATCCCGTTAACTGATCGGTATAGGCCGTGTCGATCAGGTCCCCCGGGGAAGGAAGTTCATCGTGGGTTTGTTGTGTTCTCATGAGCGCCTCGATCCGGATCATTACCACCGGCAGATTAAACGGCTTGCCAATATAATCGGCCGCACCTGAATTGTACCCCCGAATGACGTCTTCTGTATCGCTGCGGGCGGTAATAAAGATAACCGGTATGCCGGCTGTTCGCGGATCCGCCTTCAAGTGCCGGCACACCTCATAACCGTCCATGTCCGGCAATCCCACGTCGAGCAGAAGCACGTCCACCGGCTGGCGGCGGCATACGTCCAGCGCCTGGCGGCCCGTAAACGCGCTGAGCGCCTCGTAACCGTTCAGGCAAAGGCCAGCCCGGAGCAGGGCGTTCTCGTCCTCGCAATCTTCAGCTACGCAGACGGTGTACTGATGCACGCGGTACCCCTGACTGGCTCTCTACCATCCCACAACGCGTCCCGAATGGAACCGCACCAAGTTTACCTGATTTGGAGGAATTTCGCAAACGCGCCGCGATTTTTATCCACGCGGAACTTGTTCGCTGCCAGCAGCTTGGACTAAAATCGCGGCGGCATGGGACCGCGCCGCGCGGGCCCGCAGATCGCCGCAACCTGGAGGGCGGAATACCGTGAATAACGCGTTTGGGCGAGCCCGCAAACCCCGGCGACCGAGCATCAATATCACGTCGCTCATCGACGTCATGTTCCTGCTGCTCATCTTCTTCATGGTCTCATCGGTGTTCCGCGACAACGCGGGTATCGACATTACGCTGCCATCCGCCGCCACCGCCACCGAACAGCTGGAGGCGCCTCACGAAATCCGCTTGGATTCCGGCGGTGGTATCGAGTTCGACGGGGAATCGGGTATCTCAATGGAGGCGCTGGAGGCGCGGTTGCGGGAGCTTCTGGCGGAGGAGCCCGGGGCGCGGATGGCGTTGAGCGCCGACGGGGGAGCGGACACGAAGGACTTCGTGGCGGTGATCGATCTGGCCCGCAAGGTGGGCGGGGAGCAGTTGATTATTCGCACGCAGCGCCCGGATACTCCCATGGAGGAACCTGCGGGCGCGGAATGAACCGGCTACCCCGTCTCCGGGCCGTCCAGCGCCTCAAGCGAAAGTGACGAAGGGCGATTTGTGGAACGCTCCGGCGCCGTCTCCGGCCCATCTTCCGTCGGCTGGACCGCGTCCAAAGCCTCCAGCGTGCTCGCCGGTTCACGGTTTTCCAACTTTTCCGGGCGGTCGCGCGGGCCATTTCGAGGGGTTCCGGAGATTGCCGTCTCCTCCGCGGGTGCGGCGCTCTCAAGCCGCTCAAGCGCGACGCGCGGACCCGCCGCGGGCTGTTGAACCGGGACTTCCGGCGCGATGTCCGAATCCGAAGCGCCGGCTTCTTCCAGAGACACCAGATTGACTGTGGCGGCGCCACCCGGTTTCGGTTCCGCCGCCGCCCCGGTCCCCGTGCGGTTCCCGGAAAGCTCCCTCGCGCGCGCGGCCCCGATACCGGCGACCTCCAGGGCATTTTCCGGGTGCTCCGCGTGCTCCTGCGGGAGGGTGGCCTCGTCCAGCGCTTCAAGCGCCGCGGAAATCTGGAAATCCGCCCGCTGGGCCCGGCGCTCCAGGCGATCGCGTACCACCGGCGCGTCCAGGGAGTCCGGATAATCCGACAGAAAGGCCAGAAGCGCGCTGTCCGCTTCGTTGGGAACCTTCAAATCCCCATCATAGAGGGCACAGAGCCGGTTCACCGCAACAAGGGCTTCATCCGGCCCGGCGGCCCGCTTGCGCGCGCGCTGATACCACACGCTGGCCTCTTCCGGGCGTTCGAGGAGTTCGTGGATGCGGGCGGTGCGCTGGAGCACTTCGAAGTTGCGCGGATAGATTCGCGCCAGCACCAGGTACTCCTGCAGGGCGCCCTCGTAATCCTCGCTGCGCTCCAGCGCCTCCACAGGCCCGAAACGGGGCTGATCGGCGGGCGTGACGTCCCCGGCGAGCACCAGGTCGACCAGGACGCGGGACGCCAGCGAGATCAGGACGTGAGCGTACAGCGCGAATGCCGCCACGGCCAGACCGAGCAGCGCGAAGAGATAATAGAGCAGTTGGTGCCCCAGGGCATGCCGGAGCGCGGCGGCCTCGATCCATAAGAACAGCACGAGCCCGCCCGCCGTCAGCGCCTCGACAAGTATCGAATTCTCTTCGTAATACAGGAAGCGCCGGCGCAGCAAAACCACGGCCCAGCCAAAAAAGGGGACAAGCAGAAGTATCCCGACTATCTGAAGAAACACAGAAATACCGGCGGACTCCCGAATACCGTTAACCTGTCGCTGCGAACGGGCGGCGCGCGATCATCATCGGGCCCATGGTGGCGTCTTCCACGGGCGACATGGTGCGCCAGACCCGCCAAACCATATCTTGACGTTCTCTAAATAACGATAACGTGCGCAAGCCGAAAAAGTCCAATTTTTCTGGTTGCCATTCCCGTATTTGCCCGGCGGAAATCCAGTTTTGGCGCAAATCCGCCCTCGGCATCAACCGCTCCGGCCGCGCGTCGAAGCGCTGAAACGACACGAAACCGGAGAAGCGCTCCGCCGTGCGCCGCATGCATGCTTCAAGCCCCAGCCCTACAGCCCCTCGCAGGGGTGCGCCGGCGAGGCGCCGTCGCCGGTTTTGTACTTCGGCAGCGGCGGCAAGAACACCGAGCAGATCTTCCGGTGCACCTCCCGGAACTGGGCCTGCTGGGTCTCGTTCAGCAGGGGCAATATTTCCCGGCCCATCTCGTAGAATATCTGGTGAACCCGGATCGCGTTCTCGCCCTCGGCTTTCGCAATCGCGTCGTGGTGCTTCCGGAAGATGCGGTCGAAGGCGTCCCGCTGATCCGGCGTGAGCGCCAGATCATTGGCCAGCCTCGGAACCACATGGTCCGGAAGTTCGTCCATGTGCTCCGCGTGCTCGCGCATCTGGCGAAACGAGAAATCGATCCCGTAGAGCGCGCCGGATACCGCGCCCGCCAGAAAAATCACCAGCATAAGCAGCACGCGTAACGCGATCCGGAGCGGGCCGCGCCGGTGGCGGGGGAGGGGGGCTCGGGGCGTTTCGGACATCAATAGCTCCACGGCGCATTCATATACGCAAGCCACGGGTCCCACAAGAGCCGCAGCGCGGGTAGAAACGCCACAAAGAATCCGGCGGTCACCGCGAGGGACAGCCCCGCAAAGGCCAGCGCGGGCCGGTCGATCAGTTCCGCCTCATCGAATGCCGCCTCAAGCAGCGTCGCCCGCACCCGGGCGCGCACATCCACCGCCGGCACGGGCGCCGTCTCCGCGCGCCGCGCCAGTTCCTCCAGCCGTTCAACCACGTCCATCTTCGAGTTTCTCCAACAGCCTCTTCAGCTTCTTCCGAGCGCGAAACGCCTGCACCCGCACCATGCTCCCACTCCAGCCGGTCAGTTTCGCGGCTTCCTCCGTGGAGCAGCGCTCCCAATACAGCAACGTCAGCACCAGGCGGTCCCTCGGCGGCAACTGGCCCAGGGCGGCATGCAGCGCCTGGTGCGCCGCGGAAGCCGGTTCCGGATCCGCCTCCAGCGCGTGGATCACGCCCGGATCCCGCGCGATCTGATCATTCAATTCGTCCCGGTTCTTCTCCCGCGCCTTCTCCTTCCAGTGGCGGTAACCCACCCGCACCCCTATCGTACGGATCCACCCGCCAAGCGGGCCCGTACCCCGATACTTTCCCAGGCTGAAATAGGCCTGTACGAACGTATCGTGCACCAGCTCCTCCAGCTTCAGCGGATCCGTCGTAAAGCGCCACATCAGCCGCGCCACCATCGGCTGGTGCGCCTCCACAATGGCCATATACGCGCCCTCGTCGCCCGCCAGCGCGGCGGTCACCAGGGCCACGTCCCCGCCATGGGGTATGTCGGCATCGCTGCTGGTCAACGGTGGAACTCTTCATCCTTTTCCGAAACACCACACCGCGCGGACGCCAGGCGGGGAATCCCACGTTCTACTGCCTTGTGCGCGCATGCGTGCACTATGTTACACCCGCCGTCGACGCCCGACGCCGCCCGGTCAGCCAGCGAAGGAGCCTTCAGACTGCGAATTCTGCGCTTTCCCGCTTGGCCGCACGACAGCCTTCATGATACCCTTCCCAACTTCCACACTATCGTTCACTCCATTCCTACCAGAACTCGCCCGCCCGATCCAAGGATTTTCCTGTGTTGTTTTTCGCCAATAAGCGCCGTTTACCCCACGTGATTGCCGCGATCCTGGCTTCGCTCACCGCCCTGGGAGCCCCCGCGCAGTCTGCCCCGTACCAGCCCGATATCGCCCCGGCCTCCGACGAAGGCCAGCGCGCAATCGCCGCCTTCACCGCCGCGCCGGGCTTCGAAATCGAGCTGTTCGCCGCGGAGCCGCAACTGGCCAATCCCGTGGCGTTCTATGTGGATTATCAGGGCAATTTCTATGTTGCCGAGACCTACCGGCACCACAAGGGCGTGGGGGATATGCGGGGCCACCGCGAATGGCTGGTGGATGACCTGGCGTCGCGCACCGTGGAAGACCGGCTGGTCGCGATGAAGAAGAATCTCGGGGCGGATTTCGCCAATTGGGTCGGAGAGCATGATCGCATCAAGGTTCTTGGCGATGCCGACGGGGACGGAAAGGCGGATTGGGACAAGGTCTATGCCGATGGCTTCAAGGATGCGCTGGCGGGTATTGGCGCGGGCGTGCTGCTCGATCGCGGCAACCTGTATTACACCTGCATCCCCGAACTCTGGCGCCTGCGGGACAACGACGGCGATCATGTGGCGGACGAACGCGAAGTACTGAGCACGGGCTACGGGGTCCACATCAACTTCCTCGGTCACGACCTGCACGGCCTGCGCAAGGGGCCAGACGGCCGCCTCTACTTCAGCATCGGCGATCGCGGCGTGAATACTCCCATGCCCGACGGCAGCCGCCTGGAAGATCAGGACACCGGCGCGGTGTTCCGTTGCAACCTGGACGGGTCCAGGCTCGAAATCGTGCACCGCGGCCTACGCAATCCGCAGGAACTGGCCTTTGACAACTACGGCAATCTCTTCACCGGCGACAACAACTCCGATGCGGGCGATCAGGCCCGCTGGGTCTGGATCGTGGAGGGCGGCGACAGCGGCTGGCGCATCGGTTACCAGTGGATCACCCAGCCCAATACGCGCGGCCCGTGGAACGCGGAGAAGATGTGGGAGCCGCTGCATGCGGGCCAGCCCGCGCACATCGTGCCGCCGATCCTAAACCTCGGCGCGGGGCCGTCCGGACTGGCCTTCTATCCGGGCACGGGCATGTCGGACGCCTACAACGACACCTTCTTCCTGTGCGATTTCCGGGGCGACAAGGATCGCAGCCTCATCCACGCCTTTCAGGTCGCGCCGAAGGGGGCCAGCTTCGAACTGGTGAACCGGCGCGACTTCAGCAACCACATGCTCGCCACGGACGTTGAGTTCGGTATGCGGCCCGGCCTCTACTTCTCCGACTGGACCCAGGGCTGGGACCAGCCCATGAAAGGGCGGCTATACCGCGTCTTCGAGCCCGCGCAGGAAAACAACGCAACCCACGCGGAGGCCGTCCGCCTGCTTCGCGAGGGTATGGCCCATCGCACGCCCGGAGAACTGGCGGGGCTCCTGGGACACGCCGACCAGCGGGTTCGCCTGGAAGCCCAGTGGGCCCTCGCCGACTTGCATGAAGCCGCCTTGCCAATATTTGACGCGGCGGCAAATGCCGGGGCTACCCTGTTTGCCCGGCTCCACGGGATCTGGGGGCAGTGGCAGCTTCTATTGCAGGGCGACATCGACGGCGCCACACTGCTGCCGCTGTTATCCGACGCCAGCGAGGAGGTCCGGCTGCAGGCCGCCCGCGTACTGGCGGAAGCCTCCCCGGGTCAGGTCGTGGCGGCGCTGCACGAGGCCCTGAACGATCCCAGCCCGCGCGTACAGTTCCACGCGGCGACCAGCCTGGGCCGCCTCGGGGTGAAAGATCCCGCCGCCACCGCCGCGCTGGTCGATTTGCTGCGCCGGAACGACAATAAGGACGCCTACCTCCGCCACGCCGCGGTAATCGGCCTTCGGGGGACGGCGGAAGAGGCCGCGCTCGCCGCACTCGCGTACGATCCGACGCCCGCCGTGCGTCTGGGCGCCCTCCTGACCCTCCGCCGCCTGAAGAGCCCCGAAACGGCCCGCTTTCTCACCGATTCCGACGCCTTCATCGTCGCCGAAGCCGTCCGCGCTATCCACGACGCGCCCATCGAGGCCGCATACCCCGCGCTTGCCGCCCTGGCGGATACCGGAGCCCGGATCGCGGAAGGTGATGCCTACACCTGGCGGCGCGTCCTCAACGCCCACTGGCGCCTGGGCCGCGCCAACGACGCCGCGGCGCTGGCCCGACTCGCCACGCACGCCGGTATCCCCGAAGGCGCCCGCGTGGAAGCGCTTGTGCGCCTCGCGGACTGGACCGAGCCCCCGGCGCTCGATCCCGTCACCGGCGCGTGGTGGCCCCGGCCCGCCGGAAGCGCCGACGACGTGCGAACCGCCATCGCCACCGCGCTGGACACGCTCGTGCGTGCTCCCGAGCCCGCCGTGCTGTTGGCGGTGGCCGCGGTTTGCGAACGCCACCAGATCGAGGGCGCGGGTCCGGCCCTGGCCCGGCTCGTGGCGAATACCGAGGCCGCGCCCGAAGATCGCGTGGAGGCCATGCGGGCCCTGGGACGCATCGATGCCGCCGCGCTTCGCCCGCTGCTCGATACCACCCTGCACGCCGATTCCGACGCCATCCGCGCCGAATCACTCACCCAGCTCGTGGCCCTGGACTCCGCCGCCGCAAGCGCCGCCATCCGCGCGCGCCTGGAGGAAGGCAGTGTTCCGGAGAAACAAGCCGCCCTCCGCGCCATTCCCCGACTCGATATGGCGTCTCAGGCGGATCTGCTCGTGGGACTCCTGAAAAAACTCGTCCGCAACGAAACCGATCCGGCTATCCAATTGGAACTCGTCGAAGTCGCCGGCGCCTCCACGCACGAGCCCGTTAGAGATGCCTTCGCAGACTATCACGCGTCGCTGTCCACGTCAGACCCGCTCGCACCCTACCGGCCCGCGCTGGCCGGGGGCGACCGCCGCGCGGGGCGCGCCATCTTCTTCGAACGCGCCGAGACGCAGTGCCTCCGGTGCCACGCCGTGGATGGGGAGGGGGGCAGCGAAGTCGGACCCGATCTCACGGGCATCGGCGCCCGCGTCGACCGCGAACACCTCTTGGCGGCCATAGTCACCCCCAATGCGGCCATCGCCGAGGGTTTTGAAAACGTCGCCATCACCCGCCGGGACGGAAGCTACCTCACTGGACGCCTTCTCGCCGAGGACGACGCCACGCTGACCCTGGAGGTCCCGAAAGAAGAAGATCCCTTCGCCGATCTCGACGGCCCCGAGCTGCCGCACAGTGAGGTCGATGTCGTGGCGGAGGATAGCGCCCACGGCGACGCCGCCACGCTCGCACCCCCGAACGTCGAACGCGTAACCATACCCAAGTCCGATATCCTGACCCGCGATCGCGCCCTTTCCAGCATGCCGGAGGGCCTCGCCAACTTTCTCACCTTGAGCGAACTCCGCGATCTGGTGGAGTTCCTGGCCACGAGAAATTAGTATGATCCTACCGCGCCGCGCGCACGCCAGCGTGGCCCGAGCCGTGGTTCTTGGTTGCTTTAGACGCTAGAATGAGGCGATATTTCGGGGGCGAAATCTGGTCGTCTCCGGCACAGCGAAGGAGCGATACGCCCTGGATGACTGGATTTGCCGGCGGAAATGGTACGCAGGGAGGCAATATCCTCCGCTCATTTTATGCCGCGTTGGCTGCCGTTGCCCCCCCAGACGTGGTAGCCAGAAACCTGGGGCCCGGTTGTGCTCGGATCGAATGCCCTTGTGTTTGGATCGGACCAGGACATGAACGTTAATAAGAGAGTGAGTGGCCGAATCTTGTTGGTTTTGGCGTCTTGTCTGCTCCTTGCGGGCTTCATGCTCTTGCTGACAAGGACAATAACCTCTGAGGACGAAATAGTCCTCGACGAAACGCATGGTCCAGGCGCGGATACCCAGACGCCGCATTCAACGGATGCTCGAGGCAGGCAGAGTGACGTGGAAGCTGGAATGGAAGAATTGGAAAGCAACACGTTATTGCAATCGAATGCGCATGCTGCTGGCGCGACAATTGATACGCGTGAGTATCCAGATCGCATCATGAAGTACTTACGCCCGTCCGGCGGGAGCATATTCCTTGAATCTTATGTTCTAGACAGGCTTTCGGAAGACGATTTGCCGCACCTGTCACGCGCACTTCGGGACGAGGCGTACGCCGCACAATGGGGGGACGTCATATTCGCCATCTGCGTCCTTGAGGAAGATGCCAAAGCCCTCGATGTGGTTAAGGAATTCGTTTCCAAGCCTTGGGACTGGCGTACGGCCAAGCTGCCGGGCCGAGAGGCATCGCAGGTAGTACGGGGCATCGCAATTTCTCTAATGAATCTCGCGATGTTGGATCCCGAAGTAAGTGGCCCGTTCCTAAAAGAGATGTTTAGTCTGGAAGGAGCGGAATACATTTTTCAAATATGGCGCGAGGCGCAGTTCCCGAGCAGCGATTCGGAACGCGTGTTCAAGGCGGATCTTATGTACGGCGCGGCGTCCGGGCTGCTGCACAGCAGATCACCAGAATTGCTGAAAATCGTCGAAGACACGTTCCACGAACTTCATGCACTCCACCCAACGGAAAGAAGCGAGGAACAGCGGACGCTATTGTTCACGTGTAAACAGATATTGGGGGAAAACGAGTTCTATCAAATTGTAGGCTGGGATAAAGGGATCGCGCACATATACGGACTCCATCCGGAGGAAGCTGCAAATCTGGAAATCGTCAACATGGGTAGATTCATGGCGAAAGTAAGTGCCGGAGTCGCCGCTAACGATTAGAGTCCGGTGACTTGGGCTTGGCTCCCCGGGGCTTCCTCCATAGAGCCCCCCCGGCCGGTGCCTTTATGAGCCATGGAGTGTTGCGGTGTTGGTGTGGTGATCGAAGTGGCGGTGACTTGAAGCCTTGCTGCAGCATGAGGGGAAAGCGGCGGCGCTATGGGGGATCCATAGGGGACAAAAAGAGATCTTCACACGAGGATTGTAAATTATCTCCCCGGAATGCATTCGGCTTCCTTGCATTCTTTGATGAGCATTTCATGGTTCATCCGTGACGACGCGGGGATATACACCGTTGTCCTCACGGTTACCAGCGCGGACGGCAACGACACCGAGACGCGGGGGAATCTGATCGAAGTGGGCGGCGCGGATTCCTCGATTGCGGTGCTGCCAAACCTGGTACAGTTCGGGTAAAACTTTAGCGGAATGAAGTTGGATTGACTCC
The DNA here is from genome assembly GCA_019637335.1 of Candidatus Hydrogenedentota bacterium. NCBI lineage: Bacteria > Pseudomonadati > Candidatus Hydrogenedentota > Candidatus Hydrogenedentota bacterium. The sequence continues at coordinate 80,472 of JAHBVV010000022.1, forward strand.
TCTACGACCCAATCCCGCGTTGCAACGGAAGTGCGCTCCCAGCCTTGCGCGCTCTCGTCGTAGTATCGCGGCATGAAAATAATGGGCTGGCGCTACTTCATTCGGCTAAAGTGTTACGCTGATTCTTTCGAGCGAGATTACGGCGCCGCGATCATATCCACCAATTCGTTGTACCCGCTGCGCGACGGAATCTCCCGAATCGGCTCCAGGCCGGGGTCCAGAACCGCCGCGCCGTTGACATCGTCAATACGGTACACCTTCGCATCCGGCCCCACACCGATCTGGAGCTCCTCGACCGCCGTCAGGTAGATGTCCCCCGCGCGGACATGGCCGGATGCGGAGTGGTAGTCGAAAAAGACGGTTTGCCGGTTTCCGACCGGGCTGCGCCCCGCGATCCGGTAGTACCGCGCGAACGGGTCCGCCAGCGTTGGACCGTCGGGTTCCGGCGTATCCGGAAACCCCGCGCGAATGCCCACCTGCGCCGTCCCCGCCGGCAGTGCGCCGGGACCGCTGATCACCGCCGTGTCGTCCGGAACGACCACGATCAGCCGGTCCGTCCCCGCGTCGTCCCACACGGCCGGCAGCCAGCCGCCCGACCCGAAAAAGGAGTTCGCCAGCAGCAGGTCGGTCGGGGCGGTTTCGTCGATGTACCACACGAACACATCGTCCCCGTTCCCACCGAAGATGCGGCAATCCCGAATGTTTCCGCCCAGAATGACCACGTCGTCGCCATCCAGCGGATCCACCGTGTCCGTCCGCCCATCCCCGCCGTTTCCGAGATCGATGGCCGCCTGCTCCATGTGGTTGATGAACACCAGGTCGCTTCCCGGCCCGGTATGGATCGTCGCCGCGCGGATCGCCGGATTCCCCACCGCGCGCGCGATTTCGTCACCCGCGATCACCAGGTCGTTATCCCGCAACCCCCCGTTCAGGCTGGATCCAGTCCGTACGTCCGCGGCAAACACCGACCCAACCCGCAGCACATCCGGCCCATCGCCCGTATTGAACCCCGCGCTGAAGCGGATGAACCCGCCGGCGCCCGCATCCCAGATATCGGTTCCGGAGGAGCCGGCGTACACATCCGCGGTGAAGTCTATCTCCATGCCCGCCGGACGCGCGCGATCGAAGCGCCACCCGTACGGCCGCCCGCCTGAATCCTCCAGCGGGACGATGGTCGCCACCTTGCTCCGGAACGCATTCAGATTGGCCAGCGCCGATACCTGCATCGTCACCGGGTCCACGTAGTCCCAGTCTCCCGGGGGCAGCAGGGGCGTGGCCACGCCGTTCAACACGTGGCCATCAAAATATCTGTCGTCGTACAGCCCGGCCGGCGGAAGATCCGCGGGCGTCGGGGACCAGCTCCCATCCCACGAATACGCGTTGGGCGGACCCGGCGCCACTTCGCCATCCCGATCCGGTATCGGCGCCGGGAGGCCCGCCGCTTCGCGTAACTCCGTTTCGCTCAAGCGGCCATTGCTGTTGGCGTCCAGCGCGCCGAATTGCGCGCGCGTCAGCCCCGATTCCTCGACGCGGGCCTCGGCCAGAGACAATTCGCCATCCGCGTCGCTGTCCAGTGCGGCAAGGCGGTTCAGCAGCCGCCCGGCGATCTCCTCGAGATCGGCGGGCGCGGGCGGGTTCGGTGGAGGCGGACAGCCCGCCAACAGCGCGAGCGCGAGGCAGGGCGAGAGAGTGGAAAGCATGCGGCAAATCATCCCGCGCGCGCGGCGTTCCTTCATGATGAGATTCCTCCGAGCCCTTGCCGACGCCGGGATTATACCACCGATCGGCCTCGCTCAGCGTGCGCCGTGGTCGGGCCGCGCGCCCGATATACGGAACCCGGGAACTCGAAAAGCCGCCTCAACCCGCCTCTGTACCATATTTTGGTACACCCGTGATGTTTTCGTTGACAAACTGCATCGATCGTGTTATCACAAAGCTTCATTTTGCTGGTTGGGAGCATCATGGGCAGCAAGAACGCACACGTCATGTCGGCCATTGAACAGGATATCCGTAACCGCGGGTTGCGGCCGGGGCAGCCCTATTGCAGCGCGCGGGAGATCGCCGATCGCCTGGATGTGAGCCCCATGACCGCTGATCGCGCCATGCGGCGCCTGGCGGATAGCGGCGTGCTGATCCGCCGCCACGGCTCGGGCACTTTTGTCGGCGCCGCGCTGGCCGACCGGCTTGCCGCCGAGGTCCGGTTTATCCAAATCTTCATTCCAGCCAATTTTTACAATGCCTATCGCGTAATCGTCGAGAACATCGTCGCGACGCTGCACCAGGCCTTTCCCCGGGATCGCATCGAGCAAGTCTTCATATCCGACGCGGCGCAGGAATCCTTTTGCCGCCAGCTTGTTCGCGCGTGGCGCACCGGCGAAGCCCCCCGGGCGGTGGTGCTCGTTGGGTGCGGCCTACCGGTCCAACGCCTCTTTGCCGAGCAGGGGATACCCGTGGTCGCGACGGGCGGCGTCTCCAAGACGCAATCGCCCCTGCCCTGGATTGACATGGACCACCGCGAGGCGGGCCGCCTGCTGGGGCATTGGGCCGCAAGCCTTGGCCACCGGCGCGTACTTATTCTCATGAACCACCTGTGGGGGTGCGGCGACAACGATTTCCTCGACGGGCTTGAGGAAGGATTGCGGCCCGCGTCGGGCAAGCCGATTGAGGCCCGGGTGCGCAGTGTGGACGTGGAAGGCAGCGACGTGGAATCCGTGCTCCGGGAAGCATTCCAGCGGGGCAACCCGCCAGGGGCGCTTATCTGTACCGCCCGCCGGAACGCCGAGATCGCCGTACGCATCGCGGAGGACCGCGGCTTGCGGATTCCGGAAGACTTCGCGGTAGCCACGGTGCTGGTTCGCGCGCCGACCGGCCCGCCGCCCCGTTACACCTATACCCGCTGGGCCACCACGCGGGAAACGAACGACGCATTGCGCACCATGGTGCGCCAGCTGATCCGGGGCATGCCTCCGGATCCCGCGCAGTTTCTCATACCGGTTGAACTGGTGACGCCGGGTTGCCTGGACGAATGGATTTGAATGCGCGCAGCCAACGCGCGGGCTTGAGCGCCCTGGAAAGGAGGTTTGCATTTGCGCGGCCGCCGCAAACGAGAGAATTCGTGAAATGTTTGCACTAATAGAAACCAAACGGAGAGTACACGCTATGAAACGCAGTGGTTTTACCCTGATCGAGCTGCTGGTTGTGATTGCCATCATCGGCATTCTCGCCGCCATCCTGCTTCCCGCGCTGGCCCGGGCCCGCGAGGCCGCCCGCCGCGCAAGCTGCCAGAACAACCTGAAACAGATGGGCCTTGTCCTGAAGATGTACGCCAACGAGTCCAAAGGCGAGGTCTTCCCGCCCATCTATGTCGACCATCAGGCCCCTTCCTACGACTGCGACGCCTTCACCAACCAGGCCTCCGTCGACAACGCCGTGCCCGTGGGCACCGAAAACGTCTACGAACCCATGGTCGACCCGCGCGAAGTCTACCCCGAATACCTGGTCGACCCCGGCATCCTCGTGTGCCCGTCCGACGCCACCCTGACCACCGAAGCCTGGACCACCGGCGGCGGCGCCACCTATTTCCACAAGGTCTGCGAGGGCGACGACGACAAAGGAAGCCGCGCCGGTCAGGACAGCTACCTCTATTTCGGCCACATCTTCGACCAGTGTGGAAGCAATGATCGCGCCGTGGACGCGGCCCTCCTCGGCCTGCCGATCCCGGGCAACATCTGCCTCCAATCCACCCTGTGGGATGTCGCCGTGCGCACGCTCACCGGCTGGCCCGCCACCAACACCGCGGAAACCCGCGTGCTGGGAAGCATTAACCTGAATAGCGCCGCGACCGCCATCGGTTTCCCCGATACCCGCGACTACGGCAACGGCTTCAGCTCGGACCTCCTGCGCTTCCGCGAAGGCGTCGAGCGATTCATGATTACCGATATCAACAACCCCGGCGCGAGCGCGAAGGCGCAGTCGGAAATATTCGTGTACTTTGACATTATCACCGTAACCGTGGATATCAACCGGGTGGACTTCAGCCACATCCCCGGCGGCGCCAACGTTCTATACATGGACGGACACGTCGAGTTCCTCAAGTATTCCGAAGAAGGCGCCGCTCCCATCAACGGCAACACCGCCCGCGGCATCGGTAACAGCATCGGATAACATCAACCTCATACCGGGATCGGGCCGCCCCCCCACGACGCGGCCCGGTCCCGGCTTCTCATTCAGGAGTATGTGCATGAAAACGGTAGTTCGCTTTGCGCTGTGCGCCATCGCATGCGGCGTCGCCAGCGCCGAAACAGTCGTCTTCTCACCGGGGCCCGATGCGCAGTTGCAGATTCAGGAGGCCTTTATCCTCAGCCCGCCCGGCACGGTGTTCCACTTCCAGGAAGGGCGCTACGAATTCGACCACACCCTCTCCCTCGATGTGGACAACGTCACCATACGGGGCGATGGTATGGAGAAGACCGTGCTTACGTTCCAATCCCAGGACGCGGGCGCCGAAGGGCTCTACGTCACCAGCGACAACGTAACCCTCGAAGACCTCGCCATTGAGGACACCAAGGGCAACGCCTTCAAATCCAACGGGGCCAACAACCTGATCATCCGCCGCGTGCGCGCGGAATGGACCGGCGGTCCAAAAGCGACCAACGGCGCCTACGGCCTCTATCCCGTCAGCGCCAGCAACACGCTGATCGAGGATTGCATCGTACGGGGCGCCTCGGACGCCGGCATCTACGTCGGCCAGACGAAGAACGTAATCGTCCGGCGCAATCTCGTGGAATTCAACGTCGCCGGCATCGAGATCGAAAACTGCCACCACGCCGACGTGTACGACAATATCGCGACGCGCAACACAGGCGGCATTCTCGTCTTCGACATGCCCGGGCTCCCGCTCAAGGACGGCCAGCGCACGCGCATCTATCAAAACAAGATCTACGACAACGACACCGTGAACTTCGCGCCCGAGGGCAATATAGTCGGCACGGTGCCGACCGGAACCGGCGTCATCGTGATGGCCAACTATTACGTCGAGATCTTCGACAACGACATCTACAACAACCAGACCGCCAACGTCCTCCTCACCAGCTGGCTCGCCAGCGGGCGCCCCAACACCGATCCCGAGTACAACCCGTACTCCGAGGGCATCTATATCCACGGCAACCGTTTCGGGAAAGGCGGCTACGAGCCCATGGGCGACGGCGGACAACTCATGGCCGCACAGGCGGGCGTTCCGCTGCCCGATATCCTCTGGGACGGTTCCTTCGACACCAATCGGCTCGTGAACGGGGAAATCCCCGAGGATCGCCGGATCGTCATCGGCGAAAACGCCAAAACGGGCGGCGGCGAAGTCACCTTCGCCAACCTGGGCGGCGCCGAGGCGATCTTCACCACCTCCAGGGAGGCCGTGCGGCGCGACATTTCCGCGCACGCGGGGGCGCTCCCGCGCCTGCCCGAAGTCACGCTGCCGCGGATGGAGTAAGCGCCTTCATCGCGTAATCGAGTCAGAAGTCCGGACAGGTTGCGCGTGACTTGCCGGGGCCCGAAAGGGTACCCTTGCGTGTCACGTTCAACCTGTCCGATTGTTTTCAGCCCGACCCGGAATCCCGTATGCCCCTGATCCGTTCCCTGCTCAGCCTCTTCGCCATCTGGCTTGCCCTCCCCGTATCGCCCCGGGAAGCCAACCCCGACGTACACGCGTTCTACTATTCCTGGTACGGAAACCCGCAGACCGACGGCGCCTGGCGCCAGTGGGACCACGCCGTCGCCGCGCGCAACCCCGACGAGAAGCACACCTGCAAACCGCCCGAAGACATCGGAGCAAACTTCTACCCGGAAATCGGACTGTACAGTTCCAACGACCCCAACGCCGTGGCGCAACACATGCAACACCTCAAACAGGCCGGCGTCGGCGTTGTCTCCGCGACCTGGTGGGGGATAGGCGACTACACCGACGCCGCGCTGCAAATCCTGTTCGACGAGGCCGCCCGCGCCGGCGTCCGCGTCAACTTCCACATCGAGCCCTTCGGCGGGCGCGACGGCAACGGATTCCGCAAGGCGCTGGTCCACCTCCTCGATCGCTGGGGAAACCACCCCGCGCTCTACCGAAACGCCAACCACGGGAACCGCCCCCTGGTCTACCTGTACGACAGCTACAAGACCCCGGCAAGCGAGTGGGCCCGCGTCCTGACGCCCCAGGGCGACCTGACCATCCGCGGAACCGCGTACGATGTGATCGCCATCGGGCTTTGGGTCAAGGAGGACGAAACCGCCTTCCTGCGCCAGGGCGGCTTCGACGGCTTCTACACCTACTTCGCGACCGACCGGTTCACCTACGGATCCACCTGGGCGAACTGGCCCGCGCTCGCAGAAATCGCACGCGAGAACAACTGGATCTTCATCCCCAGCGTCGGCCCCGGCTACGAAGACCGCAAGATCCGGCCCTGGAACGGCGTCAACAGCCGCGCGCGCGAAAAGGGCGCCTACTACGACCGCGCCTTCCAGGCGGCCATCGCCGCAAATCCCGCCCTGATCTCCATCACCTCCTTCAACGAGTGGCACGAGGGCACCCAGATCGAGCCCGCACGCAGCCATCCGCCCGCACTGCCGCCCGAGCCCGACGGCAAACGCCAGGTCTTCTACCTCGACAACGAAGGCCTCCCACCGGACTGGTATCTCGACCGGACCCGCCACTGGATCGGCGTGTGGGAGGGGCCGGACGAGACGCCGCCCGAGAGATGAAGTAGAGGGCGCCTCCTCGACCAGATGGGCCAATTACGGCTGCGGCGCGTTCAGGGCCATCCACGCCATGATAAGCAGCAGAATGAAGGCGAATATCGCGCCGGCGCACCCGAAATAGAGCCGGATCTTGAACCAAGTGCTCTGGTACGTGCAGTCCGGATTCGGGCACACGCCGCGGTTGATTCCCATCAGTTCGCCGCAAAGCGGACACAATTTGGTGGCGTTGTCTGGAACGGGCACGCGAGGCAATTCCTGTGGTTCTTCGAGTAGGGCCCCGAGTATACCGCCGCGCCGCCCCGGCCCGCCACTCCCCGACGTCAGGAATCCGCCGGCTCCGGACACGGCTCTTCGACGTAGTCCAACGCGGTTTCATTCTCGTAAAGCGGAAAAATGGTCAAATATCGCTCTTTTGCGGCGCGCCGGATCGCCTTCACCAGCCTGAGAGATAGAAACAACAACAGAGCAAAGCCACCCGCGGCCAGCCACAAGCGCCCGGTTGTCAACGCCGCGAACAAGGCGATACCGAGTATGGGAAGCACACCGCTGACCGTTGCAAGAAAGACGATCGGCAAACGCTGGTTTGCCGCCAGCCACGCCTGCACCTGCGTCCGGCTGACGTGCGGCCACCACCACGCATAGAGCGGATCCAGGAAATCGCGCTCCAGGCGCCGGAATTTAACTCCTTCGCAACCGATCTGAACCTGCTCGCCGTTCTCCAGCACCACCACGGGCGGCCCCTCCCGCAGCCCCACGCATTCCCGGAACTTGATGTATCGCGTCCGCCCGCGATAATGGTGAATAGCGAGCGTCCGCGAATTCGCAAGCAGCGCGACCGGCATGGCCTTCTTGAACCAGATGGTGTGCACGCGCAGCGCGCCCTGGATAAGCCCCAGGAATCCACCCAGAAGCGACATCCCGCCCCCGACGAAGTCTCGCCATAGAGAATCAAGCCCCGCGCCCGACACCAATACCAGGATGATGGGGGCGAGGAATAATATCGGAAGCACCGTGGACATCGCCAGGACCGGCCCGTAAACGACAGCGGCCCACGCCCACGGGCCCGGTTTAATCTTCAACATAAGCAGCCTCCGGAATCAGGTCGGATTGCGAATCGGGCGGCGATGATACCCCCCGAAAATGAAGTGCATTTCCGCTGTACATATCAACTCCCTGCGTGGTACTGCCTTTCAACATGGTAATCCATTCTCCCGAAAACCGCAATACCCCCGGCGCCCGAACTCGGGGTTGTAACGCCGCCCCGCAAATACTACAATCGAGGCTTCGAAGCAACGACACCGCACCGGATGGGAGCGTACCATGCGCAGAAGAGAATTCCTTGCAAGCGTCGGCCTGGGAGGGCTGGCCCTCGGGGCCCTGAACACCCCCGCGAAGGCCCAGGCGAGGCCCAACATCATCTACATCATGGCCGACGACCTCGGCTATGGCGACCTGGGCTGTTACGGCCAGAAGGATATCCAGACGCCCAATATCGACCGCCTGGCCGCCGAAGGTGTCAAGTTCACGCAGCACTACGCCGGCAGCACGGTATGCGCGCCCAGCCGCTGCGTGCTGATGACGGGCCTGCACACGGGCCGCTCTCATATCCGGGGCAACAAGCGCGTCAACCTGCGCCCCGAAGACGTGACCATCGCCGAAATCCTCAAGAGCGCGGGCTACGCCACCGGCCAGGCCGGCAAGTGGGGGCTCGGCATCGAAGGGGAGGAGGGCGTCCCCACCCGCAAGGGATTTGACTATTTCTTCGGCTACCTCGACCAGGGCCACGCCCACAACTACTACCCGACCTTCCTGATCGAGAACGAACGGCGCATCGAGCTGGACAACGTCGTGCCCGAACCGAAGGAATCCGGCGCGGGCGTGGCCACGGAGAAGCGCACCTACAGCCACGATCTTATCGCCCAGGCCGGCCTCGATTTTGTGCGCCGCAGCCACGCGCAGCCCTTCTTCCTTTACTGGTCGCTCACGCTCCCCCACGCAAACAACGAAGCCGGCAAGGATGGGATGGAGGTTCCGGATCAGGGACCGTACAAGGACAAGCCCTGGCCGGAGAACAAAAAGAACATGGCCGCCATGGTCACGTGGATGGACCGCGACGTCGGCCGCCTCCTCGACCTGCTGGACGAACTGGGCATCGCGGACAACACGCTGATCCTCTTCACGAGCGACAACGGCCCCCACCGGGAAGGGGGCAACGATCCGGAATGGTTCGACAGCAACGGCCCCCTGCGCGGCATCAAGCGCGATCTGTACGAGGGCGGCATCCGCGTGCCCATGCTCGCGCGCTGGCCCAGGGGCATCCCGGCGGGCGGCGTGACCGACCACATTTCCTGCTTCCAGGATTTCCTGCCCACCGCCGCGGAACTCGCGGGGGCGCCCGTTCCGGACGGCCTCGACGGCATCTCGTATGTGAACGCCATGACCGGCCAGCCCGGCCAGCAGGCCCACGATTACCTTTACTGGGAGTTCACAGAGCAGGGTGGAAAACAGGCCGTCCGCGAAGGCGACTGGAAGGCCGTGCGCCTCGACGTCTCGGAGAACCCCGACGCCCCGCTGGAGCTCTACAACCTGGCGAATGACCTCGGCGAGGAAAACAACATCGCGGAGGAACACCCGGATATCGTCGCGCGCCTGGCGGGGCATATGGCGGCGTCCCACACGCCATCGGAACTGTTCCCGCTCTTCGCCTCCGAACGAAAGGGCCAGTAGATTTTGAATCGATTGCGCTTTCTCTCCATTCTCGCGGCCGCCGCACTGTTGGCGCTGGGTTGGGCCCTCCCCGCGCCCGCCCAGGATCCCGCGCCCCAACGCCAGGGACCGCCGCCCATTGTTCAGTACGATGCCGATGACGTCTTCTGCTTCGCGCTCTACACCGTGCAGGACCGCGTGCTGAAGCTCACCGCACAGCTCTACCCGCTCCCCGACGGGGCCGACCATACCGTCCGTCTCGAAATCGATAGGGACGGCGCGTGGACCGAGATCGCCTCAACCCAGGTCGTGAATCCGGGTTGGACCGCGCCCTTCCGCGTGGAGAAGTGGGACCACACCCGCGACTGGAACTATCGCGTGGTCCATGGCGACGCGTCGTATGCCGGCCGTATCCGGAAGGATCCCGTCGATAAAGACGAGATCATCGTCGCCGCGTTTACGGGCAATTCCAACCGCGAACGCGAAATGAAGCCCGACATCATCGCCAACATCCAGGCGCAGGACCCCGATCTGCTCTTCTTTTCCGGCGATCAATCCTACGATCACAAACGCCATTACGAGGCCTGGCTCCTCTTCGGCCAGCAGTTCGGCGAGATTATCCGCGACCGCCCCACGATCGCCATCCCCGACGACCACGATGTCGGCCAGGGCAACATCTGGGGCGCGGGGGGGAAGGTCTCCGAAACACCGGCCGGCCACGACGGCGGCTACTTCATGCCGGTCGAGTACGTGAACGAAGTCCAGCGCGCGCAGACCAGCCACCTGCCCGATCCCTTCGATCCCGCGCCCATCGAGCGCGGCATCACGGTCTACTATACCTCGCTCAATGTCGGCGGAGTCGATTTCGCCATCATCGAGGACCGCAAGTTCAAATCCGGCCCGCAGGGACTCGTCCCCGAACAAGGCCCGCGCCCGGATCACATTACCGATCCCGATTTCGATCCCCTGCTGGCGGATGTGGAAGGCGCCGACCTCCTCGGCGAGCGCCAGCTCCACTTTCTCGACGTCTGGGGCCGGGACTGGGAGAAGGCCGATATGAAGGCCGTGCTCTCGCAAACGGTCTTCGCGAACGCCGCGCACCTCCACGGCAAGGACGCAGAACGCCTGATCGCGGACCTCGATTCGAACGGCTGGCCCCAGACCGGGCGCCGCAAGGCCCTGGAAGCCATCCGAAAGCCCTTTGCCTTCATGATCGGCGGCGACCAGCACCTCGCCACCGTCATCCACCATGGAACCGAGGATTGGAACGACGCCGGCTATTCCTTCTGCGTACCCTCCATCTCCAACTACTACGGACGCTGGTGGAAGCCCCTGGAACCGCCGGTGAACCATCCCGGCGGCCCCCTGCCCGACACCGGCCAGTACTACGACGGCCTGCGCAACAAGATCACCATGCTCGCCTACGCCAACCCGACGGACGATAACTATCAGGCCGCCGGATATGGTATCGTACGCTTCAACAAGAAGGATCGCAGCATTACGATGGAATGCTGGCCGCGATTCGTCGATGTGACCCAGCCGGACGCCCAACAGCACCCCGGCTGGCCCATCACCATCGCCCAGGAAGACAACTACGCCCGCGAGGCGGCCGCGTGGCTGCCTGTAATCACGGGCGCTCCCGGCCAGAGGCCCGTGGTCCAGGTCGTTGACGAGGAAACCGGCGAAATCGTGTATACGATCCGCGTCAAGGGCCTTCCCTGGCAGCCGAAGGTCTTCAAGGAAGGCAAGTACACCCTGAATCTGGCTGATGGAAGCCGGAAGGCCACCATAAACGGCCTGGTTGGCGTAACGGAACAATCCCAGGCCGGAGCGCTTCCCCTGAGCTGGTAATGCCGCCCCGATTCATGCAAACCCAAACGACCGCGCTGGAAAGACCGAAACCGAATGCCCGATAAACTTCGAACCGTGGGGATCCTTACCTCCGGCGGCGACTGCCCCGGCCTGAACGCGGTAATTCGCGCAATCACAAAGACGCTCACCCCGGAAGGCACGGAAATTTTCGGCTTCCTCGAAGGGTTCAACGGCCTCGTGGAAAACCGCTACATCCGCCTGACCGACGCCGACACCAGCGGCCTGCTCACGGTGGGCGGGACCGTGTTGAAGACCAGCCGCAACAAGCCCCACAAGATGCCCGCGGCCGACGGCGGCACGCGCGACATGACGGGCGCGGCCATCGAAACCTACCGCCGCATGCGCCTCGACTGCCTGTTTTGCCTGGGCGGCGGCGGCACGCAGAAAAACGCCTACCACCTCATGAAGGAAGGCGGCATCAACGTCATCACGGCCCCGAAGACCATCGACAATGACGTGTGGGGCACCGACACCTGTTTCGGGTTCGATACCGGCATGTACATCGCCACGGAGGCGATTGACCGGCTCCACACCACCGCCAGCAGCCACCACCGCGTCATGGTGGTCGATATCATGGGCCACAATTCCGGGTGGTTGGCGCTCGGCGCGGGCATCGCCGGGGGCGCGGACGTCATCCTCATCCCCGAGATCCCCTACGACCTCGACGTCGTGGCGCAATCCCTCCTCGCGCGCATGCGCCGCGGCAAGATGTTTAGCATCGTGGCCGTCGCCGAAGGCGCCCACTCCAAAGCCGAGGCCGCCCAGCTGGAAGAAGAGGGCGGCAAGAAAAAGAAGAAGAAAGGCTCCAGCGAACTGGAGCATATTAAGGAGCCGGTGAGCGCCATTCTCGCCGAACACCTCGAAGACGTCACGGGCCTCGAAACCCGCGTCACGTCACTCGGCCACCTCCAGCGCGGCGGCATCCCCACGCCCACCGATCGCCTCCTCTGCACCAAGTTCGGCACCCACGCCGCCGATCTCGCCCTCAACGGCCAGTTCGGATGCATGGTCGCCAAGCGCGGCGAGGAATTCGCCGCCGTACCGCTCGAAGAAGTCGTCGGTAAGAAGCGCCTGGTGACGCTCGACCACCCCTGGGTGCGCGCCGCCCGCGACGTATCCGTATGCTTCGGCGATGTCATCCCCAAGGGTCTGGAGCACTGACGCGCCACGCGCCGCGGTAACCGCGCCTCAGGCGGGCGATGCGAGCTTCAGCCCGAGGATACCGGCGAGAATCAGGCCGATGCACCCGATGCGCGCAAGCGTCGCGGGCTCGCCGAACAGCGCCATCCCCAGCAGCGCCGTGCCCGCCGCGCCAATACCTGTCCACACGGCGTATGCGGTGCCCACCGGCAGCGCCTTCATCGCCGCCGCCAGCAGGTAGAAGCTCATCGCCATGGTGACCAGCGTAAACAGCGATGGCCACAGCCGGGTGAATCCCTCGGAATACTTCAGGCCGACCGCCCAGCAGATCTCCAGCAGGCCGGCGGCCAGGAGCAGTAACCACTGCATTCAGCAAATCCTTCTGCGCCCGCGCGCCGGCGGGCTGGAAAGAGAAATGGGGAGGGAAAGCGGATGGGCGCGCTCAGCCGAGCGGCGGATCGCCGCCGCGCTCCACCGGAAGCGAAGCCCGGATCGACCGGACATGAACATCGCGCTGCGGAAACGGAATCTCGACGCCGTGCTTCCGGAAAGCCTCGTCGATGCCCGTCAGCATCGCGTCCTTTATCGCCAGGAAGGAGTCCAGGTCCGGGCTGTGCACCCGCAGTTCGAAGTCGAGCGAACTGTCTCCGAATCCCTGGAAATACACCGCTGGAGCCGGGTCCTTGAGCACGCGCTCGTTCTTTTCCGCGACCTCCAGCATCAGGCGCCGGGCCAGCGCCGTGTCGGAACCATACGCAATGCCGATCGGAATCTCCACGCGCAACACCTGATCGGACAGCGTCCAGTTGATCAGGCGGCTGGTCACGAATTCCTTGTTCGGAACAATAAGTTCCTGCCGGTTAAAAGCCGTAATCCAGGTCGCTCGAATACGGATCTTCGAGACGGTCCCGCTGATCTCGCCGACCGTCACGGTGTCCCCAACGCGGATTGGCCGCTCGAACAAGATAATGATTCCGGAAACGAGGTTCGCGAAGATTTCCTGCAAGCCAAAGCCGAGGCCCAGCCCGACCGCCGCTACGAGCCATTGCACCCGCGACCAGCCAATGCCGATCGAGTTAAACGCCCACACCAGACCCGCGATGGCCAGCACGTAACCGATTATCATGTTGATTGCGTACCGCTCCCCGGCGATCAGGGGCATTCGCTGCAGCAATACGATCTCCACCAGCCCCGGCAGGTTCTGCACCGCAATAAACGTCACCGCGAGGATGAACAGGAACACCGCCACATCCCGCAGGGTGATCGGCCCGCTCTGGCCCGACACGGATCCCGGTTCCGCGAGCGCCGGTACGGTCCCGACGGCCCCTGTGGGCATGGGCGGCGCCGGCGTTTCCGCCGCCGTTTCCGCCGCCGGCCACAGCTCCACGCGATCGAGCGCGCCCAGCGCCGGCAGCGTTTCCGACCAGACCACCCAGATGCACGCCGCCAGCGCGATTGCGAATCCGCTCCAGATTACCCGGGTCGCCTGGGTATCGACGCGGTCCAGATCGATTCCTTCATGCGGGCTGGCGGTCTCAATATCGCTGGAAGATCCCCGCATGGCCTCCAGGCGTCCCCGCGCGCGCGTGCGGGCCAGCCTGCGGCGCGCCATCAGCACCGAACGGGTCACGATTTGGAGCAGGACCATCAGGCAGACCGCGCTCGTCAGCGTGCTGTGAACCTTCGTCGTGAGCAGGAGCGCCGAGTAGTAATACCCGAGCACCGCCGCAACCATCAGGGCCAGCGGCGCGCCAACCGCCAGAAAATACCAGACCCGCCGCAGCATCAGATTGCTGCGCTTGCGCGCCCGCTCGATCACGTCCAGCAATGGCCCGTGCCGGTAGCGCAGGAGCCGGTGCGCCAACACGGCCAGCGACAGCAGCGCGAGGACGAGCGAAAACCGGCCCAGCGAAACCTGCCAGGGCTGGTCCACTTGCACGTCGAAAATCGCCACGAAAACAAGCAGCGGCACGGTGATGAACTCGAAAATAAACAACTGGCGCGCGATGGAACGGCTCGGCGTCTCCGACCAGCCGAAATGCGCGATGCCGAGGCCATTGCGCCGCACCACCTCCCGGCAGAATTCCAGACTCCACAATACGAAGGCGGTGCCCGCGAGGCCGGCCCCGACCGCCCGGGTATATTCCGTGCTCGCCAGCGACGCCTCGCTCCGCCACCCGATCAGCGCGATCAGCAACGGAACGCTGGAGGAAAGCAGCACCGTGTAGAGCGCCGCGTCCAGCGTCGGCCGGATCGACATGCACCCGCGCCGTAAGGCCGCTTCCGCGCACGCCGCCAGCCGCCGCCGGAACACTCCCCGCAGCATGTTCAGCACAAGCACAAAGAGGAGGCAGGCGAGCACCTGAACCGGCGATTGAGACAAGTCGCTGAGAAGCGCATGGGCCAGCGCGCGCAGGTTCTCGCCATCGGCCAGCCAGCGAAGCCCGCGGAGGATCCCGCTCCATTCATTCAGGCTCAGCGCCTCGCCGCTGCGCACCCAGAGCACACGCTCGCTGATGTAGTCCCGAAACTCGCGCACGGTGGCCACCAGCTGTTCCTCGCGTGAATTCAGGGACAGCAGGCGATCAAAGCACGTCTCGAAATCCTCCACCCGCCCGTCCAGCGAATCGCGGAGCACGGTATACAACTCGCTCAGCACAACGCGAATGGCTTCTATTTCGGGCTCCGTGTTGCCGGGAGCAAACTCCAGCGCACCCGACACCAGCGCATCGATATTGTAAAGCTCCCGGCGCGCCTCCTCCGCGCTAATCTGTGCGATCTGGAGTTCCGCAAGTTCTTGCTGCCGGTTCCGGATGTCCTGCTCAATGGCCCGAATATCCGGCAGGTTGCGCCGGTGCCCGCGAAGGAGCACCCCGATCACGGAACTGTTACTCGCCGCTTCCACCTTCTTCCGGAGCGACGAGAAGTCGCTTTCCAGCGTGTTGATGGTTTCGGTGACGGCGCGGATCCGCGCATCCGCCTGTTCGGTCTTCCGGAGCAGGCCGTCCGCCGCGGTTCGCGCCTCCAGCAATTCCCGAATACGCTTGGAAAGGTCCGTCGCCAGGGTCTGTATGGCCTCCGGAGCCGCGTTTTCCCGAAGCGCCGCGAGGATCTCCGTGTCGCGGACCGTTTGCCACGCCGCCGCGGCATCCCGCTGGCGGCGTTCCGCAAGAAAGCCGCGCCATGCGTCGACCGCCGCCGCCGCCTGTTCCACGTTTCGCCGCGCCCGGTCAATACGCAGCGAGAGCAGGCGCCCGCGGGCGTCGTAGCTCAGCAGTTCCTCCTCGTACGCGCGGAGCTCCATTTCGATCGCCTGGCGCCGCGCCTGCCGGAGCACCGAGGCCGCCTCGGCTATTTCCACAGGCTCGCCCTCCGCCGGCGACACCGGCGGAAGCTCATCCAGCCGCTGCCGCGCCCCCGCCTGAAGGTCTGGAACCTGGCGCCGCCGCTCCGCCCGCAGGGCCGACTCGCGCTCCAGATCCGACAGCGCCGCCTGCGCCCCCGAATGCGCGCTCACCCGTTCCGCCAGCCGCAATTCGAGCTGGGTGATTGTGAGATCATCGTCTTCGGGAAGGGCCGGCGCTTCGACGGGTTGCGCCAGCTCCGCCTGGATCTCCTGCATCCGGACATCCGCGTTCTGGCGGAGGGAGGCGAATTCGTCCCCCTTCGCCCTCCACTCCTCCGCCGCCCGGAGCTGGTCCAGCGCCTGGGTGTACATCTCGGCGATTCGCGCGTGCGTCGCTTCGTCCAGCGCCGCGTTTGCCGCCGCCTGTGCGCGCGCCTCCACGGTCGTCACCGCCAGGGCGGGCGGATCCGCCGCGGGTTCCTGGGCGCGGGAAGCGGGGGAGAGAACCAGGAAAAAGAACGCAGCGCACCAAAGCGCCCTAAATGCCCACGCATTCCAGAAAGCGCGCTGCCCGCGCGCCGTCCATTCACAAGTGTAATACGTCATACCACGCAGTATATCGGCTCACGCGCGCGCGGGCAAAAAACACCCGCCAGCGCCCGCCCAAAAAACGCCTATACCCGGAGACCAAAGCCTCCCGACTGGCCGTTATTCCACCGGCGTCAACCGGATCCCCCTCAGATCGAGCAGGTTTCCCCGGATCGCGCCATCCGATCGAAATACGATCCGCTGCTCGCCCTCGCGCAACACCACGCGCCCGATAGGTACGGTGCGGTAGTTGTCCCAGGTCCCCGTGCCCCGCACCGTGCCCGTAAGCACGTTGGCGCCCGCCTCCAGCCGGAACGTGTTTCCAGCCGCGCTGTCATCACTGCAATACTCCATCACCGCCTCGTAGGCGCCCGCCGCCGGCGCGTCCACGGTCCACGCCGCGTGATCGCTCGTGCTCGACCAGTAGCCCAGATTCCGGTAGGTCACCTCGTACACCAGCGTCGCGCCGTGAATCTCCGCATTCGTCGCCAGCAGTTCCAGCGCGCCGTCCGCGCCGGGCCGCACCACG
Organism: Candidatus Hydrogenedentota bacterium; assembly: GCA_019637335.1. Lineage (NCBI taxonomy): Bacteria > Pseudomonadati > Candidatus Hydrogenedentota > Candidatus Hydrogenedentota bacterium. The sequence goes on from JAHBVV010000022.1 coordinate 97,394, forward strand.
GTCGGTGTATTCCCCGGGAACGCCTTCGGGGCCTGGTTCGGCCCGCGGATATACGCAATCAGGTGCGCGAAATCCTGCGGCGTCAGCCCCTCTTCCAGCCCCTCGGGCATGATCGACTGATCGCCCGCCGTCATGCTCGAAATGTTGTCCCGCAGGACCGTCTGCTCCACGCCGCCCGCATTGATCAAGGTCACGCTGTTCGCGCTTTCGCCGGCCAGGACCCCGGAGAAGCTCTCGAAGTCGTGCGTTTCCACCGTGTACGGCGTATAGCGCCCTTCCACCGCCCGATTGGGGTCGAGAATCGCCGTCACCAGCGTCTCAAACGTGCTGCTGCCCGCCGCCGCCAGATCCGGCCCCACCGGAAAGCCCACGTCCGCCATCTGGTGGCATGTCGCGCAGCGCTCTTCGTAAATCGGGCGGCCCAGTGCCGGATCGCCGGTCATCTCGGCCGCCGCCAGGTAGGTTTCAATCACTCCCGCGCGATCGCGGTTGATCAGCCCGGCAAGCACCTGCTCCACCCGCGCCCGTATCCCGGCGTCCTGGCTTGTCAGCAGCATCTGCCGGTGTTCCGCGTCCATCTGGCGCGGCGAAATCGAACCCGACTCCAGCCCCGCGACCACCGCCTCGACACCGTCCGGACGCGCCAGCAGCGCCCCCAGCACCTGGCCGCGCATCGCGTGGGTGTACTTCGCCCAGCTCTCCAACAGCACGGTCGCGCCCCCGGCGCCCGCCCCGCGAATCACCGCGTCAATCGCGGCGCGCGCGACGTCCAGGGACGTGCGCGGGTCAATCAGCGACACCGCAAGCGTGATATCCGCCTCCCGCTGCGAAGGCTCGCGCCCGGCGAGCGCCAGCGCGGATATGCGCGCATCCGCCGGGGCGTCCTCGTCCGCCGTAATCTGGCGCGCTTCCGCCAGCAGTGGCGCAAACGACCCTGTCGCGCCTTCCGCATTGCCCAGCAGCATCACACGCGCCTCCTCGGAGCGGGCGGTCTGCAGAATCGTCGCGGCCGCCTCAAAGCGCCCGGGGCGTCCGGGCGCGGCCAGCGCTTCGGCGAGGCCCGCGATCATCGAAACGCTGTTTCCCGCCTCCGCAAGCCGCACGGCCATCGCCAGCACCTCCAGCCCATGTCCGGACGACACCGCGTCCGAAGCGATATAGGCCGCCAGGGCATCTTGCAAGTCCGCGGCGTTGCCGGGATTCAGCGAGCTCAGCGCCGCCGTGGCGACGTGACGTTGCCCGGCGTGGGCCAGAAGCGTCCGGCCAAGCGCCTCCGACGCGCGCGGATCGGTGGATTCGCCGAGCGAATAGGCCAGTTGCTGGGCGACCAATGCGTCGGCCGTATCCACCAGCGCGAGCAAGCGCTCCAGGAAAACGGGGTTGGCGTCCAGGCGCGATTCGGCCAGGCGAATCGCCTGCGCGATCACCCCGGGGTGGGGCGGCTCGAAGGCCTGCGCGAGCACCTGGTCCCGGAGCGCGTCCAGGCCCTCCAGGGCGTTCAGCGCATGCACCCGCGCCACCGGATTCGACGCGTCCCGGGCGATCGCTTCGAGCGGGGCGACCGAAGCCGGATCCTGCCGCTCGTAAATCAACTGGTGCGCCATGTCCCGAACCCAGCCGTTCGGACCCGCCAGCGTCGCCGCCAATTCCGGCCCGGACTTGGTGTCCAGCCGCTCGATCGGGCGCGGCCGCTGATCCGAGGGGAACACACGGTAGATGCGGCCCTTGTCATTCCCGTTCAGGAAATTGAAGCGCGCCTGGTCAACCTCCGAAACGTACTCCGTGTGCTCGATGTGCTCGCGGTACATATCCGCGATCCACAGCGCGCCGTCGGGACCCGTCCGCAGCATCACCGGGCGAAACCAGTTGTCCGTCGAGGCCAGAAATTCGCGCTCTTCTTCGCCCGCCGGCCGCCGCGCGTCGAAGGTCGCCCCGTTCGGCGTCAATTCCATGCGCAGGATCAGATTGTGCACCGGCTCGGCGATAAACGCGTTTCCGTAGAAGGCCTCGCCCAGCAACGTGTCGCGATAGAGATCGAGCCCGCACACGGACGTAAACTTGTTCGCGTTGTAGTGCTCGTTAAAACGCGTCACCAGGCGGCTGATCGCGAAGGCGTCCCGGTGGGGAAAGGCCGTGTGGTTTGCGAAGGGAAACGGGTAATGCGGATTCCGCCGCGCGTATTCCTCCTTCAGGGTGAAGTGGAAGAGCGGGTTGGAGTTGCTGCACCCGAACCAGTTGCCGAAATCGTCCATCGCCCGGCCATATTGCGTCTGGCCCTTCTGGCCCTCCAGGGCGCCGGTGTCCGGGTTGAACCGGAAATCGCGGCCGCGCAGGCTCAGCGTATCGTCGCTCTTCACCGACTCGATATCGCCCGAACTGTCGCCGTTCGCCCCGTAAATCCAGTTGTCCAGGCCCCAGCGCAGCCCGTTTACGCGGTGCTGCTGGTTGCCCTCGCCAAAGCCCGTATACAGAACCTCCTTCACATCCGCCACGTCGTCGCCGTTGGTGTCCTTCAGATAGAAGATCTCCGGCGCGCACGTCACGAGCAGCCCCCCGCGCCAGGGGTGGCAGCCCGCGGCAAAGGCCATGCCGTCGTAATACACCGTGGATCGGTCGTAGATGCCGTCGCCGTCGTCGTCGCGCAACAGGCGGATGCGGCTGCCCGGCGCACCCTGGCCATCGAGACCCTCGGGGTAATCGCGCATTTCCACGACAAACAATCCGCCGTCCGGCGCCCACGCCAGCGTGATGGGGTCAACCACCAGCGGCTCCGCGGCCACCAGCTCCACCGTAAAGCCCGGGCGCACCGACATCGAGGCGAGCGAGGCCTGGGGCGACCGCGCCTCGGGCGTCACCGTGCCGAGCAAGTCGTTAAAGGAGCGCCGGTCGACCAGATCCGGCAGTTTCGAGGTCGTCTCGTTCATCACCCACAGATGCCGGGAATGAAACCACGCGCCGTTGTTCTCGCCGTTCACGGTGATAGGGGGGAGGGCCTCGCCCTCCGGCAGAATGGAATCGCCCCAACCCGTTCCCTTCGATCCGAACAGATAGACGCCGCCGCCGTTTTCGTTCGAAAGGATCACGTCCGCGTCACCATCCGGCTCCAGGTCCACGAAACGCACGCCGAGATCGCGGCCATCCGTATCGGCGAGGCGCACGCCATCGGGCAGGGCATACGGCAGCCGCTCCCATCCGCCCGACCAGCGGTACACCTCGCCGCTTGCGCCGAGCACGAGTTCCGGCGCGCCGTCGCCATCCAGATCCCGAAAACGCACGCCCGCGTCCTGGCCCGCCTGCGCGACCGGCAGCGACCGCGTGGCCGCCGCCATGTCCGGCAGCTCCGACCAGCCTTCGCGCGTCCAGGCCCAGGCCCCCGATTGGGCGCCGTTCGGCAGCAGCGCGATCACGGACCCGCGTTCATCCAGGTTCGCGGCCAGCCGCACGCCGCTCGGCCGCCCGTCCGCATCGACAAACCGGAACGGCAGCGTCTGCTCGATCCAGGTGTTCGCGTTCGGGTTCCAGGTGCGCGCCGTCTGGGCGATCGCGTTGCCCGTCAGGACATCCAGATAGCCGTCGTCGTTGATATCCAGGAGGCGCACGCCGTTGTCCCGGCCCTGCGCGTCACGCAGCGGCTGTCCGGCCAGCAGGTGCTGGTCGATCCGCTGCTGGATCTCCGCGAAATTCAGAAACTTCACCTTGTTTCCGTGCTTTGCCACGGCATGGTCTATCAACTCCACCACCTGCATGTTTTCGATCCAGCCGTGCGGGTGAAAGACCAGGGTGTACACCCCTTTTTTCGCGACCGCCACATCGATCGCGGCCTGCATGTCCGCCACGGACCGCGGCGCGTTCACGCCGTTCAGGTTCTGCGCCTCCCAGTCGCTCGGAACCATCGCCGGGAACTCCCATAGGACCCGGTTAATGACGTAGGGATACGGGTAGTCCTCAATCGTGTTCACGAAGGAAGGAAAAGGCACATACTTCCGGAAACGCTCCGTTCCATCCGGATCCAGCACCAGTTCGCGCGGCAGTTCCGGGTCGTTCGGCGTGGTGATATTGAACACGGACGAGTCTATCGTAAGAAAGGCGCCGTCGCGCGTCGTTTTGTCCATAATCCCGCTGTAAAAGCGCGGGCTGGGCGTGTTCTGTGAATCGCAGCACGGCATCCGGTAGGCCACCGCCTGGTTTCCCGGTATCTGGTTCAGGAGCGTCGTGCAGTCGTGCACATTGTCGCTCGCCCATTGAAAACCCTGCTCGTTCAACAAGGGACACGGATGGGTGATGGTGTGAACGTCAATCGAACAGCCTTCCGCGAGCAATCCCTGCAAAAGCGGGTCCGCGGAATCCGGCTTGTTTGCGAAGATGGTCACCGGCGCCCGCCCGTCAATCCGCTTGAGCCGGTCCAGAATCGGGCGCAGGTAGCCCTCATACTTCGCGGCGTCGCTCATGTCGTCGATCGACAGCACGATCACCGCCTCGACGTCCGGCTCCCCGACCCACATGGGCGTGGTCAGTTTCGGGAAAGTCCGCGAGACGTAGTACGGGTCCGTCTCGTCAAGATACACCAGGCGGTTCGCGTCCGATGCGCCCGCGATGCCGGCGACAAACGCCGCAAGCAGCGCCGGGAGGGAGTAGCGGAGGGAAAACAGAGAAGAATGCATGAAATCTCGGTCCTTGCGCCCGCGCGGGGCGTTCAACAGCGGGGAATCGGGCCGGGCAGCCGCCCGAAAGCAGGCCCCAATCTATAAGAAGTGTCCCGCGCGTATCAACGCGGGCCGCATCGGCGGGCGGGAGCGGGGGAGCGAAGCCCCCGTGTGCGGGCCGGCGGCGCCTTTATTCTTCCGCGGAAATACGCTAGAATCGGCCTTTGTAATTGCGCGGGCGCCCCTTCGGCCCCCGCTGGCGCAAACTGGAGAAAACACCATGCATCTGACCCACTTTAACGCTCCCCGCGGGTTCCGCCGCGCCTGTCTGGCCGCTTCGGTCGCCCTGGCGGCCCCCGCGGCCCTGGCGCAACCGGCCGGCTTCGAGGCCCTCTTCAACGGCCAGAACCTGGAAGGCTGGTACGGCAACAACCCGCACACCACCCTCAAGGGGACCATCCACGATCAGTTTGCCTCGATCGCGCTCCAGCAGGAGGAATTCAAACAGCACTGGAGCATCGAGAATGGCGAATTCGTGAACGATGGCCACGGGCCCTACGCGACCACACTGAAGAGCTACGGCGACGTCGAATTCCACGTCGAATACCGCACTGTGCCCCTCGCCGACAGCGGCATCTACCTGCGGGGCACCCCCCAGGTCCAGATCTGGGACTACACCGAGGAGAAAAAGTTCAACATCGGCGCGGACAAGGGTTCCGGCGGCCTCTGGAACAACAGCCCCGACACCCCCGGCAAGGACCCGCTCGTGCGCGCGGACAAGCCCTTCGGCGAGTGGAACGCCTTCAAGATCCGCCAGCTCGGCGCACGCACCACGGTACACCTGAACGATCAGCTGGTGGTCGACAACGCCATCATGGAGAACTTCTGGGACCGCTCGAAGCCCCTCCCGGCGACCGGCCCCATTCATCTCCAGACGCACGGCGGCGAAATCCGCTGGCGGAACATCTTCGTCCGCGAAATCCCCGCGGAAGAGGCCAACGCCCTGCTGCGCGGTGACGACGCGGCGGACGGCTTCACGCCAGTCTTCAACGGCAAGGATCTCAGCGGCTGGGCCGGCGCGCTGGACAACTATGAAGTCCGCGACGGCGCGATCATCTGCAAGCCCGACCACGGCGGCGTGCTGCACACCGAGGAGTCCTACAGTGACTTCGTGGTGCGGCTCGAGTTCAAGCTGCCGCCCGCCGGCAACAATGGACTTGCAATCCGCTACCCCGGTTCCGGCGGCGCCAGCTATGACGGCATGACCGAACTCCAGATCCTCGACAACACCGCGGAGGTCTACAACCAACTGGATTCGCGACAGTACCACGGCTCGGCCTACGGGATGGCGCCCGCCCACCGCGGCTACCTACGGCCCGTGGGCGAATGGAACTACCAGGAAGTGACCGTGGTCGGCTCGAAGATCCGCGTCGAGCTGAACGGAACCGTGATCCTGGACACCGACCTCGGCCCGGTGACGGAATTCATGGACGGCAAGCCGCACCCCGGAAAAGACCTGAAGGAAGGGCATTTCGGATTTGCCGGCCACAACGACCCCGTCATGTTCCGGAATATCGCCATCAAGAAGCTCAACGGATAGCGATCTGACCGACGAAGCGTAGAACGGGACGGCAGCGACGACAGAGACATCAGCAGCACGCATTCGCGTGGCTTACTGGTGTCCCTGAAGTCCCTGCCGTCCCTGTTTTTCTGCAATGCGGACCGCCGCCCCGAATTCAACCAACGCGTGCGGGCTTACGCCATGCCGAAGAGCGCTTTCGCGAAATCCTCGGAAAACGGCTTGCCCGGATCATAGCCGCGCACCCACTCGCCGTTGATCACGAGATATGGCACGCCCAGCTTGCCGGTCTTCTGTTCCAGCGTTTCGCCATGGTGCGGCTCTTCCCGGATGTCACGGTTCTCGAAATGGATACCGTGGCGCTCCATAAAGGCCTTCAGGTGCTGGCAATCCCCGCACAGTTTCGCCGAATACATGATGATGTCGTGTTTGTTCATAGGCTGCACTCCTTCGACTCTTGCGTATACACCATAAAACAATCGTTGGCCCGGATTATTCCTCGACCGCGGCCCGCTCCCGGAAGCGCCGGTATATCCCCCCGAACGCGCCGTTGCTTAGAATGAGCACGATGTCGCCCGATTGGCCCGTCTCGGCGATGTGGTCCGCCAGGGCGTTCGTGTCGTCCTCGACCCGCGCCAACGTCCCCGATTTGGTCAACACCTCGGCCAGCCGCGCCCGGTCGAGCCGCTCGGTGGCGGGAATCTGCTCGCCGCGATAGATGGGCCCCAGGTACACCTCGCCCGCGCCGGCGAAACAGCGCTGGAGATCGTCAAAAAAGCGATTGGTCACCGTCGTGTTGCTACGCGGCTCGAACAATACGCGCAGACGGCGGTCCGGCCAGCGCAGGCGCGTCCCGGCGATGGTTTCGGCAATCGCCGTGGGGTGGTGCGCGAAATCATCGATATAGGTTACGCCGCCCGCCTCCAGAAAAACCTCCATCCGCCGTTTCACCCCGCGAAACGAGGCGATTCCCGACGCGATGGCCTCCGGCGTGGCGCCAAAATAATCCGCAGCCGCAATCGCCGCCAGCACATTCTGCAGGTTGTGGCGTCCGGTCAGGACGGTCTCGATTTCCCCCCAGGGCGCCCCGCCCGCGAACACGGCCATCCGCTGCCGGCCCTCGGCCACGCCGCGCAGTTCCCCGCGCCAGTGGGCGTCGGCGGAAAACCCGTACGTGGTCACCGCCGAGAAGGCGTGCGCCGCCAGGCTCACTGCGTGGTTGTCCGCGCAGCAGATCAGGCGCCCCTCCGCGGGAATCTGGCGCAGCATCCGCTGAAAGGCCAGCTCGATCGCCGCAAGATCCGGGTAGATGTCGCCGTGATCAAACTCCAGCGACGTAACCACCGCCACCTCGGGCAGATAATGGAAGAACTTGGCGCGCTTGTCGAAGAATGCCGTGTCGTATTCGTCACCCTCGATCACAAAAGGCGCGCCCGCCGGGCCCAACGCCGCGGAGTGGGGGAAATCCAGCGGCTGGCCGCCGATCAGGTAGCCGGGGTTGAGACCGCAGGCGGAAAGCACGTGCGCCGCAATCGCCGTCGTCGTCGTTTTCCCATGCGTGCCGCAAATCGCCACCGGACGCCGCGCGCGCAGGACATGTTCCTTCATCCACTCCGGCAGGCTCATGTAGCGCATCCGCCGGGACAGCGCGGCCTCCACTTCGGCGTTGCCCCGGCTCAGTACGTTCCCCAGCAGCACCACGTCGGGGTTCCAGTCCAGGTTTTCCGCCGCATAGCCCTGCGCCACCGGCACGCCCAGCGCCGCGACCATGTCCGAGGTGGGCGGGTAGAGGGGGTTGTCGCTCCCGCGCACCGCCCAGCCCGCCTCCAGCGCCAGGCGCGCCCCGGCCACCATCGCCGTGCCGCCTATTCCGGAAAAGTGCACGCTGGGCTTCGCAGGCATAGATATCTCCACTTCAAAAGATTAACAGTCGGTTCAAGCGCGCGAAGTATAACAAATTCCGCACAACCCCACCCCGTCCACCCCGTCCACGCTGTCCATCCCGTCCACTCCGTCCACTCCGTCCACTCCGTCCCGCCTCCAACCCGTCCACGCTGTCCATCCCGTCCACTCCGTCCCGCCTCCAACCCGACCCTAACCCGCCGCGACCTTCCCCGGCCCGAAGGGCCAGCGCAGCCACAGCCCGGGGCAAAGCGAGTTCGCGCCCACGGCGCGGACGAGCGACGCCCCGGGATCACGCAGCCCCCCACGGAATGCGCCCTGAAAGGGCAGCGCAGCCCCTACCCGCCCGACGCCTTTCCACGACCCGCGCGCATCTGCACATAGAACCCCAGCATCCCCAGCAGCGCCCAGGCCAGAAACGCGCCCCAGCCGAGATAGGGTATCGGCGGCAGCGTCTCGCCGAGCTCGCGGGCGGGCTCGGGAATGTGCTCCAGCCAACCCTGGTCCCGCGCGATCACCAGGCCCGCCTGCGTTAACAGCATCGACCCGATCGCCGCCGTCGCCAACGCCATCACCGGCCGCTCGATCAGCAACGCCAGAAAGCCGCCCGCCAGCCCCAGGCCCACCACCGCCCACAACGCCCAGGCCTCGGGCCGATCCTGAAACACGGCGTACGCCACCAGAGCCGCCCCCACCGTGCCCAGGCAGAAGATTCCCGTCTTATAGAGAAAAAACAGGGCCATGGCCCCGCAGATCCCGCCAACCAACAAGGCAATCCCCATGCCGATCAGGTTCCCGTAGCTCAGAAACCCCACGAGGGACGCCGCCGCGCTGCCGGCCAGCAGGAACCCGGTCAACCCCAGAATGAACTTCAGGATCCGGTACCCCAGAAAACAGTAAAGCCCCCCAGCGATCACCAGCCCCACCAGCACCAGCCGCGCCTGCTCCGGAGGAACGTCTTCCAATCGTGTCGTAAGCAATGCTTCCATGCGAAATCCTTGCCGTAAGCAGCCAGTATACCCGTTCCCCGCGCAACAGCCCAACAACGCGCAAATTGAAACGCCGCCGGCGCTTTGCTACAATGCACGGTTTCCCGAGCCCCCCACCGTCAAAGGGGCCAAGACAAATCATTTCAATCCCTTACGCGAAATAGCCCCGGCGGCTTCGCGGCGGGAGCACGGTTGAAAAACCCCGGCCCGGCGCCGGGTCATAATGGAGAATGCGTGCTGTGCCTACCTATTCCTATGAGTGCGGCGGTTGCGGTCATGTGTTTGACGTGTTCCACGGGATTTCGGCGGAGCCCAAGATAGCCTGCGAGTCGTGCGGCAAGCGCTGCCGCCGCCTGCTCGGCACCGGCGCCGGCATCATTTTCAAGGGATCCGGCTTCTACGAAACCGATTTCAAGGAGAAGAAGGGCAAGGCTCCCGAAAAAAGCGGCGAAAGCAAGGCGAAAAGCGGGGAAGCGAAGACCGGTTCAGAAACCCCCAAGAAGAGCGACGCGCCCAAGAAGGCCGCCAACAGCTAGCTGCGCATAATACAGCCGCGATTCCGGACGCCCGCTGCGCATACTCCCGGTGCTCATAATACCGGGCGCAGGGCCCGGCCGGAGATTCGCCCATGAGCACCACGATCCTGGAAAGTCCCGTCCTCATGTCCATGACCGACGAAATACGCGCCCTCAACGACGCGCACATTATCAACACCTACGGCGCGCGCAAGGTCGCGCTGGCCCGGGGTGAAGGGATGCGCCTGTGGGACGTCGAAGGGCGGGAATACCTGGACTTCTTCGCCGGCATCGCTGTGTGCAATCTCGGCCATTGCCACCCGGGCGTGACCGAGGCCATCTGCAACCAGGCCCGCAAGCTGGTTCACGTCTCGAATCTATACTACATTGAGCCACAAACCCTGCTCGCCGCCGCGCTGAGCCGCCATTGCTTTGCGGAGAAGTGGTTCTTCTGCAATGGCGGGGCCGAGGCCAACGAGGCCGCCATCAAGCTGGCGCGGCGCTACTGGCACAAGCAGGGAACCCCGAAACCCCACTTCATTACGGCGCAGGCGTCATTCCACGGGCGCACCCTCGCCACAGTGACGGCCACGGGGCAGCCCAAGTACCACGAGGGCTTCGCGCCCCTGCCGCAGGGCTTCAGCTACGTCCCCTTTGGCGACCTGGCCGCGCTCGAAGCCGCCATCACCCCGGAAACCGGCGCCATCCTGCTCGAACCCATCCAGGGCGAGGGCGGCGTGCGCACGCCCCCGGAGGGCTACTGGCCCGCCGTGCGGAAATTGTGCGACGACCGCGGCATCCTGCTCATCCTCGACGAGGTGCAGACCGGGCTCGGGCGCACGGGCACGCTTTTCGCCCACCAGGGCTACGGCATCACCCCGGACATCATGACCCTCGCCAAAGGCCTCGGAAACGGCCTCCCGATTGGCGCGATGGGCTGCACCGATCGGGTTTCCGTGGGCTTCGAACCGGGGTCGCACGCCTGCACCTTCGGCGGCAATCCCCTCAGCGCCGCCGCCGCCGTGGCCACCATCAGCGCCCTCACCGCCCCGGGATTTCTCGAGGGCGTGGGGGAGAAGATCGCCTATTTGTTCGACCGCCTGAAGGAGGTCGCCGCCGGCTGTCCCTCGGTTATCGAAGTGCGTGGCAAGGGCCTCATGGCGGGCATCGAATTCAACCAGCCCGTGGCGCCGCTCGTGGGCAACCTCATAGAAGCGGGAATCATCTGCGGCCCGGCCGGCCCCAATGTCCTGCGATTCCTGCCCCCCCTCATCGTGGAAAAGGAACACATTGACCGGATGATCGCCATCCTCAAGACCTGTCTGGGAGAGTTGCAGTGGTAAAGAAAGATTTTATCTCCCTCGCGGATTACACCGGCGAGGAGATCGTCGCCCTCCTGGATCTGGCGGATGACCTGAAGCAGAAACAGCGGAACCGAATTCCGCACCGCCTCCTCGAAGGCAAGACGCTGGCCATGATCTTCGAGAAGCCCAGCCTGCGCACGCGCGTCACCTTCCACACGGGCATGTTCCAGCTCGGCGGAGACTCCGTGCTCATCGAGACCACCCTGGGCGCCCGGGAGTCCGTTCCCGATGTGGCCCGCAACCTCGCCCGCTGGGTCGACGGCATCATGGCGCGCACCTACCGCCACTCCGACGTGCTCCAGCTCGCGGAGTTTGCGGGTGTCCCCGTCATCAACGCGCTGACCGATCGGCTGCACCCCTGCCAGATCCTGGCGGACGCCCAGACCTTCCGGGAACACCGGGGCAGCGACTTCGCCAACATGAAGCTTGCCTTCGTGGGGGATGGCAACAACGTATTCCATTCCTGGGCCCATTTCGCCGCAAAACTCCCGATCAGCCTGACCCTCGTGTGCCCGCCGGGCTACGAACCCGACGCGGATATCATCGCCGAGGCGCGCAGGACCGCCCGGGGAACCATTGAGATAACCCACGAGGTCGCGGCCGGCGTTCGCGACGCCGATGCGGTCTATACCGACGTCTGGGCCAGCATGGGCCAGGAGAAGGAGACCATCGAGCGGGAACGCGCCTTCGCCCCCTACCAGGTGAACGACGCCCTGATGGCCCACGCCCGCAAGGACGCGCTCTTCATGCACTGCCTGCCGGCACACCGCGGAAGCGAAGTCACCGACAGCGTGATCGATGCCCCGACGTCCGTCGTGTTCGACCAGGCCGAAAACCGCCTGCACGCGCAAAAAGCCGTCCTCGCAACGCTCATGGCCTGACCCAAGCATCCAGACTTTCCTGCCTGAGAAAGAGACGGGGCCCCAGTCATTCCTGAGTAACCCTTTCCCATTCCGATTGAAAAAAATGAACGCCAGCAGTACAATAGCGCGGGGAAAACCCGGCCAGATCACCCTTCGGGTAATGGCCCGCAATGGCGTCCCTGCCGTCCCTGCCGTCCCTGAAGTCTCTGAAGTCCCTGAAGTCCCTGAAGTCTCTGCCGTCCCTGAAAAACCTGCGAGGCCCGCATAGCCTCCGACAGCGCCCCGGCGCCCAATACACCACGAAGCACAACAAGGACCCCCAACCACCATGGCCAAAGACGTCAAGAAGATCGTGCTCGCCTACTCCGGCGGCCTCGACACCTCCATCATCCTCAAGTGGCTCCAGGAGACCTACCAGGCCGACGTCGTCGCCTTCATCGCCGACGTGGGCCAGGGCGAAGAGACTGAACCCGCCCGCCAGAAGGCCATCGCCACCGGCGCCAGCGAAATCGTCGTGAGCGATCTCCGGCGCGAGTTCGTGCGCGATTTTGTTTTCCCCGCCATGCGCGCCAACGCCATCTACGAGGGCGTCTATCTCCTCGGCACCAGCGTCGCCCGGCCCATCATCGCCAAGGAGCAGATCCGCATCCTCCGCGAGACCGGCGCCGACGCCGTCTCCCACGGGGCCACGGGCAAGGGCAATGACCAGGTCCGCTTCGAGCTCACCTGCTACGCCATGGAGCCCGGTGTCACCATCATCGCCCCCTGGCGCGACCCCAAGTGGACCCTGAACAGCCGCGAGAAGATGGTCGCCTACGCCGAGAAGCACGGCATCGAGGTGCCGGCCTCCAAGCGCGAGAAGGCGCCCTACTCCATGGACCGCAACCTCCTTCATATCTCCTACGAGGGCGGCGTGCTGGAAGATCCCTGGAACGAGCCCAGCGAAGACATGTTCCGCCTCTCGGTCGACCCGCGCCAGGCCCCCGATGAACCGGCCTACGTGGAAATTGACTTCGAAGAGGGCACGCCCGTCGCCGTCAACGGAAAGCGCCTGGAGCCGGAAGACCTCCTGGCCGAGCTCAACGCCCTCGGCGGCGCCAATGGCGTCGGCCGCGTCGACCTGGTCGAAAACCGCTTCGTCGGCATGAAGTCCCGCGGCGTCTACGAGACACCCGGCGGAACCATCCTCTACGCCGCCCACCGCGCCGTGGAATCGCTCACCATGGACCGCGAGGTCATGCTGCAGCGCGACCAGCTTTCCCCCAAAATCGCCCAGCTTATCTACAACGGCTTCTGGTTCTCGCCCGAGTTCGACGCGCTCATGACCTTCGTCAACAAGACCCAGGAGAACGTCACCGGCACGGCCCGCATCCGCCTCTACAAGGGCAACTGCACCGTCGTCGGACGCAAGGCCGCCCGCTCGCTCTATGACGAAAAGATCACCACGTTCGAGGAAGACGAGGGCGCCTACAACCAGCTCGACGCCACCGGCTTCATCAACCTGAACGCCCTGCGACTCCGCGTCCGCAACCGCGCCGGCCTCTTCAACGAATAGCTTTCGCGTGGCGCGCGCGGCGCGCCATGGGTTGAAATTCCAGGATGGGTTCCTTGTGGCCGGTCAACGTGTGCGCCCCCCGCGACGTTGACCGGCCCCTGTATTCGACGCGGGCGCGGTCGAGGATTAAGACATTTTCTGCGCCCGAATTTGCCGAAACCGCCCCGAGTTTCTCGCAATCCCGCGTTTCTGCGCCGCCAGAGACCGATCTTTTCCACAGGTTTTCCACCGGCCCGCCACAACGGCCCGGCGCGGTGTAATATCCTGCATACACAGCTGTAAGTATCTGCAAAACAATGCTTTGAGGCTTCGACTAATTTTTGGCGATTCCAGGCCACTTGCGCCGAAATCCCTCCTAAGCCCAAGTAATTCACCGGCTTCCGCGCCTTTTGTGTGGGTTTCGTGAGCCCTGCCGAAAACTGCCGACGCCATCCGAATGGCGCCACCGAAAAGAGGAGAACCTATCCCATGCGGGTAATCGCCGGCAATGCCCGAGGCAGACGCCTGCTCACGCCGCCCGGAGATCGGGTGCGGCCCACACTCGACCGGGTTCGGGAAGCCCTCTTCAACATCCTGGCGCCCCAACTCCCCGGCGCCCGCTTCCTCGACCTCTTCGCCGGAAGCGGCGCCAACGGCATCGAAGCCCTCAGCCGCGGCGCCGCCGAGGCCGTCTTTGTGGACGATCACCCGCAATCCCTGGCCTGCCTGGAAAAAAATCTGGAAACCACCGGCTTCAAGCCCCAATCCCGCGTGCTCCGCTACCGCCTCCCCGAAGACCTCGCGCGCATTTCCGGCCCCTTCGACTGCATCTTCGCCGATCCGCCCCACGGATTCGCCCAATACCCCGAATTGCTCGCGGCCATCGACGAGGCGCGCCTCCTCCGGGAAGGGGGAACCCTCGTCATGGAGCACGCCCGCCGCCATCCGCTCCCGGAAGCCGCCGGCAAGCTCACCCGCACCCGCGAACGCCATTACGGAATGACGACCCTCTCGTTTTACGCTTGACACCGTATATAGTATGTGCTACCCTCAGTAGCATACAATATGTGGAGGTTGTTCGGCATCGGGGCCCGGCAGGAGACCGGGCGGGTGGGATGCGCGCGAACACCCCCGTAAATACAGGGTGTACAGACCAACCATGCGATGTCCCTTTTGCAGTGATACCAATGGCCGGGTGGTGGATTCGCGGTCTTCCAAGGAAGGCGACGCCATCCGCCGCCGCCGCGAATGCCTCAACTGCGGGCGTCGTTTCACCACCTACGAGCGCATCGAAGAAGTCGCGCAGATGGTCATCAAAAAAGACGGGCGCCGCGAGAACTTCGACCGCTGGAAACTCAAGAGCGGCATCCTCAAGGCCGTCGAAAAACGCCCCATCGGACTCGAACAGGTCGACGCCCTCATCGACGAAGTCGAGCGCGAACTCTTCAACTCCACCGAACACGAAGTCCACACCGACGCCGTCGGCGAAGCCGTCATGCAAAAGCTCAAAAAGCTCGACGAAGTCGCCTACGTCCGCTTCGCCTCCGTCTACCGCCAGTTCAAAGACCTCAACGAATTCATGGGCGAACTCAAAAGCATGCTCACCTGAATCGCAACCGCATTCAGGTTTTTCCGCGCGCGCCGCCATCCCGGCGGCGCTTTTTCGTTGGCCCCCGGTGGCCACCCGCGCCAACGGAAGGCGCGTGCGGCGCGGCGCGACAACCGGAACCGGGGCGCTCACGGGTTGTGCCGCAGACCATACCACCACCCAGGCAGAGATATCATGAAGATCGCCAGGAAAGACGCGCCGGCGGCCGCGGCGGCCGAATAAGCAAAGGGCGTGACTCCGGGCAGGCCGGCAGCGTGGCCAATCGCGAACGCGCAGGCCCCCGAACTGAACCCGCCAAGCATCATGGGCCACAACCGGTAAACATCAGCAACGTGCTGGCCCTTCGGCTCCAGCTTCAGTGGCGGCAGTGGGTGGGTAGTCGCGCATCCCGAAGTAGGTTCGGCCGGTACGGCAAGCCACTTCCGAAGGCTACACACCAGACTGTGCGTGGCGCGATTGTCGCCCGTAAGGGTAAATGCTTCGGCAATATGGAAGCAAAACACGCGCGGCGCGTTATCCAGGCGATCATCGCGCCAGGTCACACATGCGTCGACGGCAGGTATCGGGCCCTGGATGCGCCGCACCGGCGCGATCTCAGCAATGGCCGCGCGAGGCACGGTGAATGTGACCGCATCGCCGACATAGTGCAGTCCCCCTTCGTCAACAGCCAGCAGGCCAACGTCCCAGTTGGTGAACCCGTCGTAGAGTTGCGCGGAGTCATTGGGACAAAAAGCGACAAAATACACACGCGCGCTGGTCTTGAACTGCTCTGCGTGGCGGTCGCGCATCTGCCGCGCCAGATTCCGGAATCCGCTCATGGCGATACGGTTGCAAAGAAAGAGCAAGGCGATAATAGTCAGTGCGGCAAGTCCCGGCAGGAAGAGGGCGGCAGGCATTGGGATCCATCCTTTTGTGTGGAGCCACAGCAGGGCCGTCGCGACGAGGCCCGGAAACAACAGGAAGAGAAGGGAATTGGACTGTACGACCCGCATCTTGTGTTCCGTACTGAACAGGCGTCCAGCAGCTTCGGGCATGGGATAGCGATCATCCCCCGTGCTGGCGCCAGCGCAATGAGCCTCAATGGCAGCTTCCGAAAGCCCCGCTTCCTTTCCGATCGCATGCGCGCGAAGGAAAGTCGAAGGATGCGTCACCAGGCCTTCCTGCCACGGTCGACCCCAGACCATCGGCATGTGGCTCATGCGCGTGATTTTGCTCAAGCTGGAGATCTGGGCTTCCGGGTCGCCCACAAGCGCCAGACCGCCGGAATCCGCGACGCGTTCAAATCGGCGTGATCGGCGCAAGTAAAGCAGGTGCCCAACACCCATGGCGGACAGAAACAGGGCCAGGTACAAAAGGCGTTTCTGGAATGCGGGCAAGAAAATATCCGCCGACTCCAATCGAAAAACGAGCGCCGTGTTGACGAAGAGTCCGAAGACGATGGGCAGTACGAAATAGCAGACAATCCAGAAGCGATGCAGGCGCTCCGGATGCCGGTGTTTAAGGTGGGTCACTTCATGCGCGATGATGGCATCGACTTCGCGGCGCGTCAGGTGTCTTAAGAGAAAGTCGGTGAGCAATACGCGCGTCCGATTGGCGGCAAAGGCATTGAAGATCGGGGTGCGCGTCATTCTCAACATGTAGACGCCCGCAATTCGGGCAATACCTGCCTGATCCGCTATCGCATCCACACGCTCCCGGAGCGGTCCCTCTTCAATCGACTCCACCACGAAGCCCAGGGAACGAATAAGGCGCCTGTAGAAGAAGGTTGCCGACAGAAACGCCACGACGATGAGTGCAAGTGCGCGCGATGGATTACTGACAAGATTGGAAATCGCGGCGCCGGGCAGACTAAACAGGACGAGGACAAATGCGGACCCCCATATGGATTGGAGAACAAAGTCAGTCCGCATCCATGATGAGTCGGGATAGCGTTCGTACACGCGGAAGAGGAACAGCCGGCCCGCAATCGTGGACGGCACGGCAAGCACGGCAAGCCAGGCCAGACGGAAGGCGAAATCGGGAAGCGTGCGGTGCAGGCCTTCCCAGACGTAGGGCAACGGCGCGGCGGGATCGTAAATCGCCCAGACAAAAAACACAAGCCCCGCCCAGAGCGCGATTATTGCGTGAACGTAACCCCGTGTGCAGGCGAAACACGCCGCACCGGCCGCGTGCGCGGGCTGCCGCAGGGCCGAGCGCCGGAGAAACCACAAATACGCCCAATACAGCACCAACACAAGCAGGGGAGAGGCGTACCAGCGGAGGAGACTCGCTCCGGTGAATCCATAGGTAATGCGGAGGCGCGGAAGCGGCTCTTCCAGCCCGCACACGAGGGCGTAGCCTTCGAAGAATCCGCCCGAAACAGCGCCCCCGGAAACCGCCGACACGGACGCGCCCGGCTGGCCGTCCTCGGGAAGATAGATCTCGATGCGCATCGCGTGTGCGCCGGCGCCTGCAAGCGCGGGTCGAATCGCGTCGAAGTCGAGTTCGCCCTCCACGAGGCCGCCGGATCGCGCCAGTGCATCAATCAAATAGCCGGACCACGACACCTCCAGCGGCTCGCCCTGCTCGTTCCAATCCATTTCCCCGTCGTACAGCGCCTCCACATCGCCGGGCTCTTCGATGCTCAGCATCTCCGCGAGGACCTCAGTGACGGGGGAGGGATCGGCGGGCGCCGCGCGAAGGCACAGATCAACCCAGATCGAGCCATCGGATTCAGGGTACAGATAGAGGGTTGCGCTCCCCGCATCGGATTCCGATTGCCCGGCGACCGGCCATAGTAGGAGTAGGGCCAGGAACCATTGGACCGCCCGTGCCTTACCTTTCATGATAATCTGCCCTCCGTGTGGCGATGTGGAGCCACATCGTTTCAAGGAACCCGCCGACCCAATGCGCCGCCTCAGCCAGAGTCTACCTGCTCGATACGGTGCGATTGTATAGCAACGGATGCCTGCTTTCACTCCTATACCCCGTGCAACCATACCACGCGATCGGTTCCGGGAGTCTGGGCTTGGGGATCCAGGCCGATTGGGTCGTGTCGTTGATGCCGCCTGGCGGATACCTGGCCTTCGTCAAGACACGCGCGTTCCGTTGTATCGCCTACCGCGCCAGCCGCGCCTGGATCCGCCCGAGGTGCTGTCGGGCGCGGGAGTATTGGAGATGCGCCGTCGTGGATGGCCCGCCCGATCCACCATTGTTCGCCAAGGAGGATCGCGGACATGCCCGGCCACTTCTCTCAGGCCCCACAGAAACGCCGCATCCGTATCGCCGGCGCGAGTGAGACTTGGTACAACTACACCATCGGCTTTGATGTGGTGAGCACCGAAGACGATGCGGACGGCGGTTCCGGCGCTCTTGAAGCCCTGTCAGCGTCAGGGCTATGCTGGAGACCACCGAACACTATGAGGGAGATCGCCCATGTTGCCTGTACTCACCGGCTTCATCGCGGTTCTGCTCGCGACAACCCAGGACATCACCATTCCGCCTGTGGACCCCGATGCGCCACCCGCCGTCCACGTCACCATTGATGCGACCCTGCCCGACGGCACACCGGCGGTCGAAATTCCCGTCTACGAAGTCGGCTTGGAGCGCGGCTACATCCGCTATGGAAAAATCGGCAAGACCGATGCCGCCGGACGCTTCACCGTCCCTTTCCATCGCGGACGTGAGGTGGACCACACCAAACCCCGCGGCTACGGCCTCTACCGCTATGTCCTCATGCCACCCGCGCACCGCATGGAAATCTCCGACTTTTACTGCTGGAACGAATACCCCGAAGGCGGCCCCGCAGCCCAGCGCGGCGGCTTCGGTTACCTGTCTACCTACGACGATTGGTTCGCGCCGCACTACAACGGAGAACTGGAAGCCACCGATCCCGCCGACAACTGGAGCTACGGCAAGGGTGTCGCGCTTTATACGGGAAGGGACTTGACGTGGCCCGTGCGCCTCGATGTGGGCAAGACGGTTGAGTTGACCGTTCTCGACCAGGACGGGCTGTACATTCCGGATAAGGAGCTCAACGTTGGCATCGACCTCCGCGCACGTACCCGCACCGGTGTCGGGGGCGATATCCCCATCACTAGAATCCGCACGAATGGCAAAGGTGTCGCCCGGCTCGATCACATAGGCGACTTCGCCTACAATATTGCTACCGTCAACCGCGACGGCGACGTTGGCCGCCACATAGCGCCGAATGCGAGCTACTATCGTTCCGACATCGACCACAACTTCGTCAAACAGGGAACGACGATCCGCTTCAAGCGTGTAGACCCAATATACCTTCAATTCCAAGTTCGCGACGCTGCTACTGGTGGCGCTATTGCGGGCGCGACCATAACACCCAGTTATCAATTCGCCGCCTTTTCCCAGACCGGTTTCTCGGTCGGGACCACCCGCGAAAGCGAAGACACGTTGACGGTCGAATTCTGCGAGCCACTGGAACACGTCTCCTGGTTCGAGGCCACTGCGCCAGGATACGAACTTGGGAGGCGCATGATGGATAAGTACAAGGCGGGCGAGGTGATCGAAATACTGCTGAATCGGGTAAGGGAGGACGACCGGGGGGTAGTACGCTAGCCCTGAGACCAGCGTAACCGGATCGCGAATTGCTTTCAATTTCTCGGGATCTTATTGGCCTGCAAGGGTATACATAAGTTGTGAGCGCCCCATGTCTCCCAATATCAGGAGTGTTTGGAGTGAGGTCATCCGATCAGATTGCGCTGACCCAGCGTGAAGTAGAGATTCTCGGGGGGGGGGCTGGAGAATCGTCAACCTGCTCGAAAAGCTTTTGGCTAAAGTGAGTGTCGAACATGTATGAACCTAATACGCCAAGTGCTTCCGTATCGCTTTCGGTGGGAAAACGCAAAAAGGATCGAGGTTATATCGACATATATGATACACGCCTCGGGGCGCAATATAAATTGAGTCGAACTCGTTTGTTCTCAAGGCGAAGAACTCTGGTCGACACTGCCAAGCAGGAACTTTTGCTTCTTCGTAACACTTTAGCGGTCTGAAGTAGCGCCAGCCCATTCTTGTCATGCCGCGATACTACGACGAGAGCGTGCAAGGCTGGGAGCGCAGGCGTCCCCGCCTGCAATGCACCGGAGGTGCATGGCGTGTTTGCAATATCGGCACACTTGATCGGCGAGACAATTGGCGCCGGACTACCGCTGACTAGTAGACTCGCGCCTCCGGCGCGTTGCGGGCGGGCCGCCCGCGCTCCCATTCGTCCGCACTTCCGTTGCGGCGCGGGATTGTATCGTCGAGGAATCAAGCCAACTTCATTCCGCTAAAGAATTACGTTAATTCAAGGTTCCGAATCGACTCAATTTTGCGCCCATATACCAAGATCGAGTTTAAATGCGTTGCCCCCGCCCGGCAATTCGCTGGCATTCCCGTTACCGGCGCGCTATAGTACCCTGCAAGTGTGCGTGTGGCGGGTAGCAGCCGGGACCACAACGGATCAGCCAGGGGGTTGCTCCGTATCCCGGAGCCGCTCTCCCGCCAATGACCAAGGGAGAGAACATGCATAACGTCGATTTCAGGAGGCCTCTGCTGCCCTTCGCCCTGTCGCTGCTGGCGCTGGCCGGCTGCCATCCCAATGTGCCCATCTTCCGATTCCAACTGATCAACGAGTCCCCGTTCGAGATTACCGACTTCCGCGTGGCGGCAAGCGAAGCGGCGCTGAACGCCGCGCCCAACCGGATCGGCGATCCCCTCCAGCCGAACCGGGTGGCGGACGCCGACGTACAGGGCGCGGGCGCGTTCTGGCTCCGCGCCACGGCCCAGGTGGACGGCGAGCCGGTGACCCGTACCCGCGGGCCGATCACCATGCTTTCCGGCACGGTGGGATGGGCGTGGTACATGGACGGCGACAGCCTCGTCGAGGGAACCGCAACCCCGCACCTGTACGCCCGGAGCCCGCTGCCCGTCATCCTCATTGACACCAACCGTACCCCCATCCCGGATGAGCCGAAGATCGACGCCACGATGTATGTCGTCGACCACCAGGATGGGACCCTCAACCGGCCCGATCCCGCCGCGGCGACCTTTTCGAGCCTGATCGGCATCGAGCGCCGGGGTAACTCCTCCCAGACCTTCCCCAAGGCCTCCTGGGGCATCGAAACCCGCGATGAAGCCGGTGAAGACCGGAGTGTGTCGCTCCTCGGCATGCCCGACGAGGAGGACTGGGTCCTCTATGGCCCGTGGATGGACCGCAGCCTCATCCGCAACGTCGTCGGCTATGGCCTCTGGGGCGATCTGGGCTATTACGCGCCCCGGACGCGCTTCTGCGAGGTCTACCTCGTCGACGAGCGCGGCGAAACCTGGGCAAACGGCTACGAAGGCGTCTACGTCCTTACGGAACGCGTCAAGCGCGACCGCAACCGCGTCGCCATCGCGGGCTTGGGCGAGGAAGACACCGAGGAGCCCGCGATCAGCGGAGGCTATCTCCTCGAAATCATGCTTCCCAGCCGATTGGACCCCGACGAGGTCGGCCTGCCGATCTCGGGCGGCTTCGTGGCCAGCCTGGTCTATCCGCGGCCGGACAACATCCTGCCCGTGCAGCAGGCCTGGATACAGAACTACCTGGACGATTTTGAGAGCGCCCTCTTCGGCGCGAACTTCACCGACCCCGAAACGGGCTACGCCGCCTACATTGACGTCGATTCCTTCGTCGACTACATGATCCTGCAGGAATTCTTCAAGAACCGCGACGCCTTTCATTCCTCCACCTTCCTCCACAAGGACCGCGAAGGCCCCCTCCGCCTTGGCCCCATCTGGGACCTGAATATCGCCATGGGCTACTTCAGCTTCCAGGGGCTGGAAGGCACGGCGGACTGGCTCCTGAACCAGGACGGCGGGCCCATCGAGCGCAGCCCCTGGACCGCCCGGCTGCTGGCCGATCCCGCGTTCCGCGCGCGTTTCATCGCGCGGTGGAATGAACTGCGCCAGGGCCCGCTCAGCGCGCGCCAGATGAACCTCCGGATCGACGACGCCGCCGCCGGGCTCGAAACCGCGCAGGCCCGCCAGTTCATCCGCTGGCCCTCGCTCGGCATGACCCTGCTCCCCGACATCCGCTTCCTCATGTTCGCCGGCCCGCACCCCGATTCACACCAGGGCGAGCTGAACTACCTCAAAAACTGGCTCAAGGATCGCGGGGAATGGATGGATCGGAATCTCGATTCGCTCTGATCCGGCCGCCGCATTCCAGAAACAGACAAAACAACCGGGGTGGGCGCCGCTGATTGATCGGCGTCCACCCCGGCATCTCGTACGGCCCGCGCCCGCTGGCGCGGCGATTGATCTACTCTACCTTGGGGAAGTAGTTCAGCGACGTATCGAGGCTGCTGAGCGAGGTCGGCGACGTAAGCTTGTACGACGTCAGCTTATACGACGTCAGCTGATACGAAGAGAGCAGCCCGCCCTTGACGTGCCGGAGCTCGTCTTCCGAAATCGTGATATCTTCGTTCAAGTCGTTCAGTTCGATTTTAGGCATGGGTTTCGTTTCCTTTCACGTTGTTCTTCCATCGAATTCGGCGTGGAATTCCGCCGGCGGTATTACATTCGGCCCGCGGCGGGCGGGGGCGCGCCGCTTCGCGCCATGCTCCCCCGCGCCATCGGGATTCAATTGCAATTCCGGGGAGCGATCCAACCCTCAGAATTTGTAGTAGTTGTAGTCGATCGCGCTGTCCAGCTTGTAGGTGGACGGGGAGGACTGGAAGTAGCGCAGGTCATACACCCCGCCCTTCACGTGCTTGAGCTCTTCCTCCGTCACCGTGATGTCCTCATTCAGATCCTTGATTTCAATGTGTGACATGGCGCGTAACCCCTGTGGTTGGTCCCGCCCTCACGCTGGCGGCGCTGCGGGAAAGTTTCGGTTTCAGGGCGCGCCTGGCGCCGGACCATCCGGCGTAAGGCGTTTGATTGGTACACCGCATAGGCTGTGCCAAGCGCGGCCAGCCTGTAACCTGCTCGAATTAAAAGAGATACAAAACCCCTCTAATCGAGCTCACTTAAACTGTCTCAAATCAGGGCCGGGAACCAGTCTGTAATCAACGTCTTCGGCCCCAATCCAGGGCCATACTTCAATCGGGCGCCTCCGGCGATACCGCCGCATCCTCCGCCAATTCCAGGATCCCGAAGTCGTACAGGCGCCGAACGATTCCGGGCGCGAGCCGCACCCGCGTGTCCGCGTGGATCGCCTCCAGCACCGCGTCCGTGGTCCGCCCGTCGAAGTAATGCAACAGCGAGAGCAACACCGCCGGCGCCGAGAAGGGTTGCGCGTAGCGCGCGGACTTCAGCAACGCGCGCTCCGCGTCCCGTTCCACGATGCTGTAACTCGCCACACGCAGGCGCTCCGGCGGCGCGCCGTCGTGCAGCCGCGCAAACCGCGCTTCAACATCCAGCAGGTGCAGCCGCGCCTCCATGCCGCCGATCTCGAGTGCCTCGCGCGCGCTCAACCGCTCGACCGCGTCCGCGCAGGCCTCGTAGAACGAAGCCCGCGTCCCGCTCCAGAACGACCATGCATCCGGGCGGAGCGACACCTTGTTTCGCGCCGTCGCTTCGCCCTGCGCGGGCATGAGCGCCGCCGCCGGATTCTCCAGCACCCGCGCAATCGCCCACCACGCCAGCGACCACTCCAGGCTGCCGAGCAGCCCCTGCAACACGTACCAGAACTGGAACCCGGTGTAGCCCTTCACGTGCTTGCAAAACCACGTCGAACAGATGGAATTCCGCTGCTTCCAGATACCGCAGATCGGGCCCGCGTCCGGATCCGGCGTGATCGCGTAGGGGCAGCGCAAGTCCGGATCGCGGCCGAACAACTCGTCTTTGTGCTGGCGGTAGACCGTGCGAATCTTCGGCGCGGGGCGCACCCCCAACAGCGTGGCCTGCGCCCGGTGCTCCGCCGAGCCCGCCACAAATGCCCGCAACGCGGCGCCGCCCGCCGTATCCACCGAAAGCGCCCGGCCCACCAGAAAATTGGGCACATCGGGGAAATACGTGCAGCACTTCGTCTCCGGATGGAAAAAACCCATCCCCGGAACGGGAGCCCCCTGGCCCCGATCACACATGGCGCAATCGAAGCAGGTCGCCTCCCGTTCGCGCGGAATGCCGCCTGGAAGTAACTCTTCCACCCAGCGCTGATACAGTTCGGGCAATTGCTCGAACTCGCTCTCCGGCGCACAATTCGCCATGGTCCGCCTCGCCTGCCTCGTTGTTTCGCGCGCGGGGCCCGCTACTTCGCCATCTCCTTCGAAAGCCACTCTTCCACCGCCAGATCGCGGATCAGCGCGCGCACCGCGGCGGATTCCGCCGCCCGGGCCCCGTCCTGCGCGGCGATATGGTCGCGCGCCTTGCTGATCCGGATATTCTCGTCCAGGTGCTTCTCCAGATCGTCCAGCGTGATCCCGTGTGTGCGCATCCAGGCGTCCGTGTCCGCCGCCTTGTGCAGCCCGCGCGTCGCCCGGAACACATCCGCCGCGCGCTGGAGCTCCGCAGGCGTCGCCTCGATCCCGGCCGCACCCGCCGCGTTCAACAACAGCTTGCGCCGCACCACCTGGCCCAGCGCCTCCGCAAAACCGCCCTCGATACGGAGAAAGGAAACCACTTCAGACACCGAAACGTTCAATACCGATTCGCTGCTTTCCGACATGGGTCGTCTCCTGCTGCGGACGCCTCCCGAATCGGGAAGCGGTCCAGTCCCGTGTGTACGCCAGGCAATCGCGCGGTCCCGCCGGCGATCCTGGCGTCGAAATCCCTGCAATGCGCCCCCGAATTCAAGCACAGTTCCATTATGCACCCGATCCCCGGACTTTGCAATGGGATTCCGGGCCAGCGAACACCAACCCCACGAGGCCACAGGAGGTTCGGCATCCCGCCACGGCGCGTCCCCGACCTGACCGGCGCGGCGCCACCATTGGCCATTCCGCCACCACGTGAGGCCAATAACCGTGCCACGCGATGGCGCCCCGGCGCCTTCGTGTGCCTGGAGCAACGCAGCCCCGACTCTTCCAGCCACACCCCGCACGAGCGGCTCATCCCCCACCTGCGCCATCCGAGTTGGCGGCAAGTGGCGCGCCGCCCTTTGGGCCGGAAGAGCGGGACTCCCGAGTCCATCATATTCGGCATCAACGCGCCTCGAACCACCATGCAATTCGCGTTCATTCGTGTTCATTCGCGGTTCAAGTTTATGGCTCATCCGGTTTGAAGGTACATCGGCAACGATGGCGGCAAATATGGGTAGTTTGCTCGGTTCTCTTTTCCGGGCGGCGATGCTATGAGCGTATACAAGATTCCT
>JAHBVV010000023.1 GCA_019637335.1 Candidatus Hydrogenedentota bacterium
GTCTTCGTGCCCTTCGTGGTGAACATTTCTTTGGTTGCGGCCCAAGGCTGCCCTGCGCTCTTTGTGGCTCCCGATCCAATCCCCCCGCGCATCGACCCCGCATCCCGACTCGGCTCAAATCAAAGCCGCCAGGATCCTGCGGAACCCTGGCGGCTTGTTATTATTCGGACAGGCCGTTGATCAGGAAGTGAGCCAGCGGAAGTTGCCCGGTTTCTTCGGCACGACCGGCGTGGGCGTCTGATCCTTAACCTGGCGGCGCTTCCTTTCCTTAAGGGCGTTCGCCTTGTAGAAAAGCGCCGGCTCAATAATCGGTTCGTGAAGGCCTTCCGTTTCCAGTTCGCCATAGCTCACCCGCCCCCGGTACGTCCGGTTGGAGAGGATGATCGCGATGGCCTGGCGGGACCATTTGTTGCCCTTGCGGGTAAAAATGTTCTTCGAATGCAGGTAGTTGACCACCTTGCCCGTGCTGCGGGTTACCAGGTACTCCCGGAAAATCATGCGGACCACTTCGGCTTCCCGATCATCCACGACAAGGGGCTTCTCACCTTCGGCCCCGCGCCGGTAGCCATAAGGCGCCGGCCCGGTTCCGTAGCGGCCCTGCTGCACGGAAGTGAGCTGGCCGCGCTTGACCTTGGCCCCGTGCGTCAGGCGACCCGCGGGATCGCCATGATCGACTTCTACTTCAGGTATAGTTTCCGTACTCATATGATTCGCACCTCCACATGAGTTTGTTTTCTCTTGCGCCGCCGGTGAAGCATCGCTGAATCACAGTTGATAAGTCCATGATGATACTTCAGCAACGCTTGGCGATGACATTCATCAACGATCACAAGCCGCCATATACGTCCCGGCATTACCGCAGGCTTAACACCGTCCCAAGCCGTATATAGTAAGTGTACACAAATTCAACAGGCATGTCAAGAAATTAGTGTTAAATTTTTGGCGGAACGCTCCCCATAAAACTGCATAAGATTCCTTGTAGCAGTGGCTTGGAGCGGATTTTCCGCTGGTGTACATTTTCGTCAGGCCCTGCCAGAGTGTCAAGTTCCCGGCCAGCAAAGGTCTTGTCCGGAGCCGTTATCAGCAGGGCCCGCGGCGGCTTGGGCGGTAGCTGCGCTGCCTTTTCTGGATAACGTAAAAAGAACGCCGGTAGTTGACAGGGGATAAACCGGGCGACCCGCACGGACAACTCGCGCGCAATGCGGTTGTAGTTTGTGGGGGCGTCCGGTATTATAATCCCACCGCGCAGGGCAATCGAGCCCGAACAGGGTCGCGAAACCCAGGCGGAACCGGTGCGCCATCGCGCACCGGGACGGCAGGTGTATCTTGCGGAAGTGCTGTCCTCGTCATAAAGTGGAGCCGTGTATGAATTTGCGTAGATCCAGCCTATGTCTGTTGGCGCTGCTGATTGCGGGGTGCGCGTCCACGCCCGAAGGCGGTTCTGCACCAGCGCCGGAGTCGGCGTCGCGGCAGGCGCGCATTCCCGAAGCGCCCAGGACCGACCGGCCCGAGCGCAAACCCCAAGGGCCAACCGGCGATCTCGCGGTGCATATCTCCGATGTCTCGGGTCGCGATCTACCTTCCCGGGTGGTGCTTTACCGCCCGACGACCACCGAGGTCGTCACCCGGTTCGAGGTACCCACGGGACGGGCGACGGTCCAGGCGCCGCTGGGCGCGCACGATGCGTATGTCTATGTGTATGACAACCAGGTCCCGATTCTGGCCTCGCTGCACAAAATCGAGGTGGTGGAAGGTTCCGCGGCAAGCATCTCGGCGAACCTGCTTGAGGGGGCAAGCGGCAAGTTGACGATGCGCGATTTCGACCAGGATCGCGATCTCGCGATAGACCGTGTCGAGCTTGAGGCGGGCAGCAATCCGCTGGACGCGAGCAGCATACCGGGGCACGATCCCATCATATATGACCAGCGCGTGTTGGGCGGAGCAAATAGCCCGGGCTGGTTCAAGGGCGAATTGCACGCCGTTAGCCAGTATGGCGGCGGCAAGGAGACCGTGGCGCAACTGGTGCAGCGCGCGGAGCAGGCGGGCTTGGATTTTCTGGCAATCACCGACTTGAACACAATGGAGGCGAGCCGCGATCCCGGCTTCACATCGGATCGGGTCGTGCTGATACCGGCGCTGGCCTGGGGATCCAGGGATCAGGGCGTCGCGCTGATCTACGGGCCGGGAACAATGCCCGGCGAGCCCGAAGGCGAGGAGATGGCCCAGGCCGAGTGCATCCGCGTGCAGAGCCAGGGGGGGGTGTTTGTCGTGGGGCACCCCTGCTTCACGGACGCCCCCTGGAAGTGGCGCATACAATATGTGAATGCGGTGCAGGTCTGGAACGGCCCATGGCGCGCGCAGCAACCGCTTCGCCTGACGTCGCTTCCCGAAACGCTCAAGCGGCGGGCGAACGGCAATCTGGTGTATTCGATTGCGGCGGCCGCCGCCGTGGCGGATAAGACGGCGCAACTTGCGGCGAATGCGGGCCAGAAGGATCGCAAGGTGTCGGCAAACGATCAGGCGGCGTTGTTCTGGGACTACGAGCTGGTGCGCGGCCAGGTGTGCAGCGTGGTCGGCGGCGGCATGGTCGACCGGCCCTCGGTTCCCATGGGCCAGCCGACAACGTGGGTCTACGCGGCGAATAAATCGCTGCCGGCGATCATGGAGGGGCTCCGGCTGGGCCGGACCTTCGTAGGGAATCGCCCGGATGGCGTTCAGTTGAACTTCCGGGCCGATGTCTTGAATGACGGTTCCGTAGACGTCAGCATGGGGGGCGCGATCCCGCTGGGCGTGGACGTCGGATTCTATATTCTCGTGACCGGGGCGATGGGCGCGAAAGTGGAGATGCTGCGAAACGGGCACGCCATTATGAGCGAAATCATCCGGGAAAACGTTTACAGCAGAAACTTCCTGCAGACAACCGATTTCCGCGCGGTGTACCGGCTGCGCGTCATCCGCCAGCCCGACAATCCGGACGCGGGGTTCGGACCGGTGGAGGTGCTCGCGATGTCCAGCCCGATCTACGCGGACGATATCGGCACGGACCTGCTGCGGACGGGCCCCGTCGACCCGAGCAAAACGTGGGTCCGGATAGAGTCCAAGTACACGGAAGAGGACCGCCGCATCCCCTACTGAGGCGTGGCTGCGGGGCCTGTCCGGGCCATGCGGGCGCGCAAATCGGCGATGACGGCGTCAAGGATGTCGTCGAGCCCCGTCGTGGGCGCGTATCCAATGGCGGCCTGAATGCGTTTCAGGCAGGGGGCGCGGTGACGCATGTCCTCGTAGCCCGGGCCGAAGGCTTCTTCATACGGCACGTATCGAATCTGGGAGCGGCTGCCGGTTCGTTCGATGATTTGTCGGGCCAGGTCCGCGATCGCTATCGGATTGTCGCTGCCAATATTGAAGACTTCACCACTGGCGCCCGGGGCCGCCATGAGTTTGATCAGGGCGGGCACAACATCGCCCACGTAGGTGAAGCAGCGGGTCTGCCTGCCGTCTCCGAACACCGTGAGCGGCTCGCCGTGCAGGGCCTGCGAAACGAGCCGGGGGATGACCATGCCGTAGCGGCCGGTCTGGCGTGGCCCGACCGTGTTAAACAGCCGGGCAACCACGACCGGCTGGCGTTTTTCCCGCCAGTAGGCAAAGGCCAGGAACTCGTCGATGGCCTTCGAGGCGGCGTAACACCAACGGTGCCGGTGGGTGGGGCCAATGATCCGATCGTCGTCTTCTTCGAACCGCGCTTTCGTGCCTTTGCCATACACTTCGCTGGTGGACGTGATCAGCAGCTTGCGCCGGTACCGGCATACCTCCTCCAGCACCACTTCGGTGCCCCGGATGTTGTTGACGATGGTCTGGATCGGCTGCTCCACCACGAGGTTAACCCCCACCGTGGCGGCAAGGTGGTAGACAACGTCGACTTCGCGCACCAGATCGCGCACGATCTCCTGGTTCAGGGTGGAATCGATTACCGTCGTAATGTCCGGGAGATGTTCGATGTTCTCGAAGCGGCCCGTGCTCAGGTCATCCAGCACGAAGACCTCGTTTCCGCCTTCAATCAGCGTTTCGCAGAGGTGCGAACCGATGAAGCCGGCCCCTCCC
The DNA here is from genome assembly GCA_019637335.1 of Candidatus Hydrogenedentota bacterium. Lineage (NCBI taxonomy): Bacteria > Pseudomonadati > Candidatus Hydrogenedentota > Candidatus Hydrogenedentota bacterium. The sequence goes on from JAHBVV010000023.1 coordinate 4,099, forward strand.
GTGACTAATGCGCGCATTCCAGACCCTCCAAGTGACGCCCGATATCGGGCCGCAGTATACGGTTCGTCCAGTGGCCGTTCAAGAGACAGGATGCCTGCTTCGGGCGCCGAATAGGCGGATCGACGCCGTCTTGATGGCCGGATCGCCCGCTTTTATGCATTTTCACACAATGCCGGCGTCACGCATTGTCTTACTTTTGTACACTAAAACCATTTCTATTGACAGATTTGGTGAGCGGGTATATCCTTTAACAAGCGGATTGGGTATGTAGTGTACAGGGCAGCGCTTCTTGGGAAGTACTGCGGCGGAACCTACAAGGATTAACAGGAAGGGAGGAGGTCGTGTCAGACATGGGTACCTCTGCACTGAATTCCGGCAAGGTGAAATGGTTCAGCGATTCGAAAGGGTACGGCTTCATCGCGCGCGAACAGGCGAGTGATGTGTTCGTTCACCATACGGCGATTGAGATGGACGGTTTCCGGACCTTGCGGCAGGGTGAGGACGTTCTTTACGAACTCAAGGAGGGCAGTAAGGGGCCACAGGCGGTTGTGGTAAAGAAGGCCGGTAGCAAGGATTAACCACCGCGTATCGGGCAAACACGCGCGACGCCGGCGCCTGGAACTGCTCCAGGCGCCGGCGCTTCTTCAGTGCGCGGTTCGCGTGTGCGCGAAAGACATGGACCGCGAATGGACACGTGAAAGCGGGGCGGGTTCTCTACTGCCTCGCGTGCGCATGAGCCCGCGGGGCCGGTGTGATCGCTATCCTTCGACGGGTTTCGCGCCCGCGGACCTCACAGTGTTCGTCCGGCCCGTTGACGCCATAATCGCAACTTCGGAACACCTCCTTCATTCGTGTCCATTTGCGTTAATTCGCGGTTCAAAAAAATCGGTTGCGGCCTGTGGCTGCGCTGCGTTCCCTGTGCTCCTGGTGGCTCCCAATCCAATCCCCCGCGCGCCGCTCACCCGCCCCTCAATGAAAATCCCGGCTCTTCGTCTCCTCCCTCGTCAGCCGCGTCTCGGGCGCCCAATATTCACCCGTACCTGGCAGGGGCCCCCATCTCACTCGCGATCATCTTGCGCTCGGTTTTCGATGCGCGCGCGCGACCGCCGTATGGCATCGTGGAAGCGCGCGGCCAGCACCTCGCGCGGCGGGAGGGCGGTGAGGTATTCCGCGACGTGGATGCCGGATTGGCCAAGTTCCAGCAGCTCGATTTGCTCCTCTTTCTTCCCCGCGCAGAGAATGATGCCGAGGGGCGCCTGCTCGCCGGGTTCCTGTTCGTGATTCGCGAGCCAGCGGAGATAGAGCTCCATTTGCCCTTTGTGTTCCGGCCGGAACGCGCTCAACTTGAGATCGAGCGCCACAATCCGGTGGAGTTTTCGGTGGTAAAAGAGCAAATCGAGGTAGAAGTCGTCGTTGTCGATCTGGATGCGCTTCTGGCGCGCCACAAACGCGAAACCGGCGCCCATTTCCAGAAGAAAATGCTCCATCTCCCGGAGGATCGCGTCTTCGATGTCCTTCTCGAAGTAGCGGTCATTCAATCCAAGGAAATCGAGGATGTAGGGGTCCTTGAAGACCAGAGCCGGACTCATCCGGTCGCCATCGCGCAATTGCGCCAATTCGTGTTCAATGACCTCTTCCGGCTTCTTCGACAGGGCGGTGCGTTCGTACAACATCGAGTCGATCTTCTTCTGGAGCGTACGCGTGCTCCATTTTTCGATGCGGCACATTTCGGCGTAAAAATCGCGTTTGAGCGGGTCGTCGATATAGATAATCCGTAGAAAGTGCGTCCAACTCAATTGTCTCATCAGTGATGAGACAATTGCCTCGTCGGGAAATGACTCATAGAATCGCATCATGTGACGAAGACTCTTCGCACTGAATCCCTTGCCAAATTCCGATTCAAATTGTCTCCCCAGTGCGGAGACAATTTGCGCCCCGTACTTCGCCCGCTCCCGACCAAGAATTTCTTCGCCTATTCGCTTTCCGATCCGCCAGTGAAGCATAGTCAGCGCCGCATTAACCGCCACGGACACGGTAGTCCGTGTTTCCTCCACCAGACGGCGAATGTCCCCTACGAGTTCCACGGACGCCACATCGTTCTGCGCCTGCAATTTCCGCTGCTTTGCCTTTCCGCCCATCAGAAGCCTCCCAAGGTTAGTGATACCGCATACTGAAAATATTATCACTTATTTGAGATTCTTGCAAGGATAATATCAACCCGAAATATCAACCGGGAGTGCGCCGGAAAGCGGGCATAGATCGGTTTTCTTTTGTGGCTTTCGGTTCCTGATTCGATTTCCGTGGTCTTACCAGATTCAACGCCTGCCCTCAATGAAAATCCCGACTCCTCGTCTCCTCCGTCGTCAGCCGCGTCTCCGGAACCCAGAGTTCCTCCGCCACAAGATGCGTGACGCCGGACTGCACCTGCAATTTCCCCGTGACCCCGATAAACGGCTGCGTTTTCACCAGCGTCCGGTGCTTCTGGTACACCGTCTCCCACACCACCAGGTTCACCAGGCCCGTTTCGTCCTCCAGCGTCATAAACACCACCCCGTTGGCCGTCCCGGGACGTTGCCGGCAGATGACCAGCCCCGCATAGCGCGTGCGGGACCCATTTTTCATCCCCGCCACCGTGGCGGCGTCCGGGAGCCCCGCCGCCGCGAGCGCGTCGCGGTAGGGGGCGATGGGATGCCCGTGCGTGCTGTGGCTGGTATAGGCGTAATCCCAGTGAATCGCCTCCGCCAGGCTGAGCGTATTGAGCGCCGCGTCCGGCTCCGGCGTCTGCACCCGGAGCTGCGCGTGCAGCTCGCGGTCGAGCCCCAGGGCCCGCCACAGCGCGCTCCGGCGATCATCCGCAAACGCCGCCAGCGCCCCGGCCTCCGCAAGCCGCGTCAGCGCCCCATGCGGCAGCCGCGCCCGCAACGCAAAATCCTCCAGCGACGCAAAAGCCCCCGTCTCCCGCGCGGCGATGATCCGGCGCGCCTCGGCCTCCTGCAAGCCCTTCACAAAGCGCAAACCCATTCGCGTTTCAAGAGTAGGATAGGCGTCCCGCCTGTCCAGGACAGCCGGGACGGCTATCCTACTTTCTTCCAACGTACACTCCCAGTCGCTATACCGCACATCGATCGGCCGCACCGCCACCCCGTGCCGCTTCGCATCCTCCACCAGCGTCGCCGGGCTGTAAAAACCCATGGGCTGCGCGTTGAGCAGCGCCGCCAGAAACGCCGCCGGGTAATGTTGTTTGAGCCACGCCGTGGCGTACGCTATCAGCGCGAAGCTGGCCGCGTGGCTTTCCGGAAAGCCATACTCCCCGAAGCCCTGAATCTGCTCGAACACCCGCTCCGCAAATTCCCGCGCGATCCCCTTCTTCATCATCCGAGAAATCAGGCGGTCCCGGTGCCGCAGAATACGCCCGCTCTTGCGCCACGCGGCCATGTCCCGCCGGAGTTGGTCGGCCTCGCCCGGCGTGTAGTCCGCGGCCACCATCGCCAGTTGCATCACCTGCTCCTGAAACAAGGGAATCCCGAGCGTCTTCTTCAGCACCGGCTCCAGACACGGGTGCGGATAGGTCACCGCCTCTTCTCCGTTCCGCCGCCGCAAATACGGATGCACCATGCCCCCCGTGATCGGCCCGGGCCGCACGATGCTCACCTCGATCACCAGGTCGTAATAATTCCGAGGGCGCAGGCGCGGCAGCATGGCCATCTGCGCGCGGCTCTCGATCTGAAACACCCCCACCGTGTCCCCCCGCTGGATCTGCGCAAAGGTCGCCGCATCGTCCGGCGGGATCGTCGCAAGCGTCCAGCGCGCGCCTTCGTGCTGCTCGATCAAATCGAAGGCCTTGTGCACCACATTCAGCGCGCCCAGCCCCAGCAGGTCCACCTTGAACAGTCCCAGATCCTCGATGTCCTCCTTGTCCCACTGGATCACCGTGCGATCCGCCATGGCCCCGTTTTCAATCGGCACGAGCGTATCCACCGGCTCGTGCCCCAGCAGAAAACCGCCGGGATGGATGGAAAGATGCCGCGGCACGTCCTCGATCTCCCGCACCAGCCGCAGCAAATGCCGGTGGGCCGGCGCCTCGGGATCGAGCCCCGCCGCCCGAAGCGTCTCCGCCGATGGAAAATCGTGGTGCGACAGGTGGCGCGCCAGCCGCTCCAGCGCGGTCTCGGCGATACCCAGCGCCTTGCCCACGTCGCGCACCGCCGATTTCGCGCGGTAACGGATGAAATTCGCCACCATCGCCGCGTGGCCCCGGCCATAGTGCCTGTAAACGTACTGGATCGCCTCCTCACGCCGGTTGTGCTCGATGTCCAGGTCAATATCCGGCGGTTCGTTGCGCTCGCGGGACAAAAAACGCTCAAAAAGCAGTCCCATCCGCACGGGATCCACCGATGTGATGCCCAGGCAATAGCACACCGCCGAATTCGCCGCCGATCCGCGCCCCTGGCAGAGGATATGCTCCCGCCGGCAGAACTGCACGATCTCCCGCATCGTGAGGAAGTATCCCTCAAACTCCAACTCGCGAATGAGATCCAGTTCCTTGTCCAGTTGCGCGCGGACATCCTCCGGCACGCCCTCCGGATAGCGATCCGCCGCCCCCGCATACGTCAGATCGCGAAAGTGGCTGGCCGCGTCCGAACCGTCGGGCAGCCGCTCCACCGGATAGCGGTAGCGGATCTCCGCCAGCGAAAACGTGCAGCGCGCCGCGATCGCCGCCGTGGCCTCCACCGCCTCCGGATCATCCCCGAAAAGCTCCGCGAAGCCGTGGGGGGCACGCAGGTAATGCTGGTCGTTCGGCTTGATGCGCACACCCGCCGCCCCCAGGCTCACCCCGTGGCGGATGCACGTCAGCACATCCTGCAGGGGCCGCCGCGTCGGCGTGTGGTAGAGCGTCTCCATCCCCGCCGCGACCGGCAGCCCCAGCGCGCGCGCCCGCTCCCGAAGGCGGTGCTCCAGCCGCCCCTCGCCCACCTCCCGGTGCCGCGTCAACAGCGCGTACAGCCGATCACCAAAGGCCTCCCGGAGCTGCCCCGCCTCGCGCCCCGGCGGCGCCTCCGCCAGCAGACGGCTGCCCGCCCCGCCCCACAGCGCGATGAGCCCCGCCGACCGCGCGCAAACCTCCTCCCACGAGACCCGGCTCTGCCCCTTCGGACAGCGCAGGCGCCCCGCGGAGATCAGCCGGCACAGGTTCGCATAGCCCCCGCGATCCATCGCAAGCAGGAGGATATGCGTGCCGTCGTCGATAGAAACCTCCGACCCGGCAATCAGGTGCACGCCCAGCTCCCGCGCGCGCTTGTGCGCCCGGGGCAGGCCATACACCCCGTCGCGATCCGTAAGCGCCAGCGACCGGATCCCCAGCCGGTGCGCCTCCTCCACCAGCTCATCCGGATGGCTCGCCCCCTCCAGAAACGAATACACGCTCTTGCACCACAACGCAGCGTAGACAGTGGACAGTTGACCGTTGACAGTGGACAGTTGAGAAGAGGGCGTTGAAGGCACGGCGTCCCTGTTGTCTCTGTTGTCTCTGTTGTCTCTGTTGTCTCTGTTGTCTCTGTTGTCTCTGTTGTCCCTGTTGTCCCTGTAGTCCCTGTAGTCCCTGTCGTCCCTGTCGTCCCTGTTGTCCCTGTTGTCCCTGTTGTCCCTGTTGTCCCTGTTGTCCCTGTTGTCCCTGCTGTCCCTGCTGTCCTTTTCGTCCCACCCCCCCATCATTGCACTTCCCCCTGCAGATACCAGCGCCGCCGCCGCAAATCGTGATAAATCCAGAACCAGCGGTTGCTCCGCGTCCGCGCATAGTAATAGGCGCGGCTCACCTCCCCCCGCCACCACCCCCCGTTGATCAGCTGCGGCCCGATCACCTCCTCCACCGGCCCCTCGGACACCCCCGCAATCAACCACCCATCCGGCTCGTGCCGATCCCGGGGCGGCAGCGGGATCGCCGGGCGGTAGATCCGCCGGACCAGCGGCGCGGACGCCACCGCCACCGGCTTCGGGCGCGGCAGATCCCCCAGCGCCTCCCAGCAATACTGCGCCTCGGGCAAATGACCCGCGCCCAGCCGCGCCGCCACCACCGCGTCGTTCCCCAGCTCCGCGCGGATCGCCGCAAAAGCCCGCGCCGCCGCCGCCAGGTTGCGCCGGGGCGCCTCCTGAAATAGATCCGTCTGCCGCTGCGATATTGGCTGCCCCTCGGCCCGCGCCTCCAGCTCCACCACGCCCGACGGAAAACTCCGCTGCTCCAGGTGAAGCCGCGCCAGGCGCAGGATCTGGTTCGCATCGCGCGTGGGCGCCGCCGGAATAAGCTCCCCCGACGCCTCGCCCCCGTTGTCCAGCACGAACCGCCAGTGCAGCGCCCGCAGGTTTTCATGCCGCCCCTCCAGCTCCGAAAGCAGCCCCCGCAGGAGTTCCGCCAGGCGCGCCACCAGCCGCCCGCAATCCGTCTCCGGGTAATCCAGCAGCACCGCCGCCGTCACGGCCTCGCGGACCGGCAGCGGCTGCAAGGGACGCCAGCCGCTCCCCTTCGCCAGCCGGTAGATCGCCTCCGCCTCCGCTCCGAAGCGCTTGCGCAGCCCCCGCGCCGGCAACGAAAGAAACTGGCCCACCGTCTCGATGCCCAGCTTGTACAGCGTGTCCTGCACCCCCGCTTCCAGCCGCAGATGGCTCACCGGCACGCCATCCGCACACGCCTGTTCCTCGGCGGGCGTCGTAAAAACAATATTTTCCCTCCGCGACCGCGCCGCCACATAGCTCCCGAAACGGCTGAAACCCACCGCCACAACCGCCTGAAAACCCGCTCCCCGAAAATCCTCCCGCACCGCCTCCGCCCACCGCCCCAGCGACGGATACACGATCCCCATCCCCGACACGTCCGCCCAGAACACCCCGGGCTCCTCCGGCGACGGCTCCACCCGCGGGCTGAAATCCCACAGCCGTTGCGTGAGCTCCGCCGAGGCCGCCCCCACCAGCGCATCCGCCACTTCGCCCCCGCGCAATTCCGGCGCCAGCGCCAGCCCCGCCGCATAGCGCATGCCCGGAAAAATGCGGAACCCCCGCGCCGCCGTGTTCGTCCACTGGATCACGCCGTTCGGCTTGTCCCGGTCCACCACAACCACCGGCCGCCCGCGCCAATCCGGATGCGCGCGCACCAGCAGCTGCAACGGCAGCGCCGGGCAATTAACACAGGCCATCCGGTCCATGGCGCAATTCCTCATAGGTCCAGCCCGGAGCCCGGCGCTTGTCCTTCAACGCCCGCAACTCGCAGGAAAAACAATCGTGCCCCGCACGCCGCTTACCCGTCGCGCAGCGCAGCGACACCAGCGATCCGCGGGAAGAACGCTCCCCCGGCGAACGCAGCGTCACCAGCGCCGTATGGTATTGCACCGCCAGCCCCGCCAGCCGCGTCTGCACCCCGAGCGGCAACGCCTGCGCATCGCCATCGAACACCACCAGCGCAAAACTCCCCGAGCGCAGCAAGGTATCCGCCACGCGCGCCGCCCGGGCCGCGTCCGGCGCGCGCACCACCGGCAACGCCGCCAGATCCACCCCCGACGCAGCAAAGTCCGGCGGGAAAAAAATCCGCCCCGGCCCCGCTATCCACGCGGCCAGCCCCTGCTGCGCCTGCGCCTCCCGGATCAGCCCCGCTGCCAGGCTCAGGGCCGCCGTCCCCGATCCCGGCCCAAACTCCAGCGCCACAAAACGCCCCAACGCCGCGGCAAGCGACCAGGCCTCCGGCGGCGCGTCGTGGATACGGCGATCCAACAGGGTGCTGGCGGTGGTGATATCGGCGATAGCGGACGGGGCGCTGGCGGCGGACATGGCGCGGCTCCTTTCCGGGGGCGAAAATTGGGGGTTGACTTCTTCTCTTATTTTACTGAAAATAAATTCAGTTGTAAAGAGAAAGAGCAAAAAGGTCCCTGCCCTGCTGTCCCTGCTGTCCCTGCTGTCCCTGCCGTCTCTGCCGTCTCTGCCGTCTCTGCCGTCCCTGCCGTCTCTGCCGTCTCTGCCGTCTCTGCCGTCTCTGCCGTCTCTGCCGTCTCTGCCGTCCCTGCTGTCCCTGCTGTCCCTGCTGTCCCTGCTGTCCCTGCTGTCCCTGCTGTCCCTGCTGTCCCTGCCGTCCCTGCCCCCGCTACGCCGTCTCCCGCAGCCGCGCCTCCCGCTCAAACGACAGCACCCCGAGCCCGTTCCACCACATCGCCAGGTCCCCGTTATACCGCGACGGAAGCTCGTAGAGCAGTTTCATGCGCCCCTCCAGCTCTTTCGCCGCGCGCAGGGTCGCGACCCGCGCATACGACCCCGAATCCGGCGCAAAACGCCAGTCATCCACCAGAATCAGGGCCTGGTCGGCCAGAAACGGCTCCACCAGCCGGATCGCGTCGTACTGGTCGACATAATCGTGCCCCCCGTCATAGAAATAAAGCCCCACGGGCGCCTTCAGTAGGCTGTGGTCAAAAACCCGGCGAAAATCCGCGTTGCAGAAGTTGACCTGCTCCCGCAAGCCATAACGCTCGAGATTCCCCTGCAACACTTCGAAACTGTTCCCGTCAAACTCCGAAAAATTGTCCGCCGCATAGACCGCGCGCCGGGGATTGCCCAGCATCGCGGAAATCAGGCTCTTCCCCATGTACGTGCCCACCTCCAGGTAGGCTTCATTCTCGGGCAGCAGCGAATAGGCCAGGTGGAGCAGCCGCTGCTTCTTCACCGAAAGCATCCCCGGCACATCCGGGCAGGAGTCCCGCGCCCGATGCCGCTCCCGATCCTCCAGGCCAGGCTCCGGCCGGTTGCGGCCCGACCCGAACGCGCTCCAGAATTCCCGGCGAAACCGCGCGATGTCCATGCCCGCCAATCCTCCGTCCGGGCGCGCCACGCGCCCTGGAGAAGAGTATCGGCAACCCCCGCGCGCGCCTTTACACCCCAGCGCGCTTGATCAGGCCCATCCCGCCGGGCATACTGGCGGTTCCCGGCAGTCTGAAGCGGCGCTACAGCCGCGAACCGCATTGCCCATAAGCCAGAAAAGGAACACCACGCCATGGCGCGCTTTACGATGCACAAACCCCTCCACGCCCTGCTTTACGCCACCGCCCTGCTCGCCGGACTGGCCCTGCTGGGCAGCGGCTGCGGCGGCAAGGAAGTGGAAACGCCGCCGGAAGAGGCCGCCGCCCCGCCGCTCGCGCCCGTAACCGCGGTGGAAGAGCCGGCCATCCCCAACACCGCGCCCCCCTCCGTGCCCATGGGCGATATCGTCCCGGTCACGCTGTCCGTGCTGCAATACATGCCCGAAAAAGCCCAGGTCGCCCTCGCACTCCCGCCCGCGCCGGGCCTCCTGAGCGATCTCGAAGCGCTCGCGCGCGTCGGCGAGCCCGAAGCCGTCGTGCGCGAAAGCCAGGCCGAGCTCTTCCGAAATCTTGGCGCGGATCTCGGCATCGAAGCCGGCAGCTTCGAAGAATTGGCCGCCGCCCTGGCCGCGGACCCCAACGCGCCCATCGGGGTATTCTTCGATTTCGAGCCCATGGTCAAATCCGCCGCGGATGCTCAAACCGCCGCGCGGGCCTCCGGCGCCGCTCCCTTGGATACGCTGGGGGACGCGGGAAGTCCGGCATGGCTCCTCGTATACGGCGCGACCGATCCCGCGGCGGCGATTGAAGCCCTGGAACGCATCGCGGACCGACACGAAAAACTGCGCGGCATACCGGCCGCCTCCGAAGAAGCCGCCGGCGTCCGGATGCTCGCCCGCGGAGACTTCGCCTACTTCGCCGCCGGACGGCGCATCCTCGCCGGCAACCTGGACTTGCTGCGCGGCGCCGCGGAACGGGTCGCGACGCCGGCCACCCTGCGCTACGGCACCGTGGAATGCCCCGCCGCGGCGGCGGACGAAGTCGCCATGCTCGTCTACGGCGGGCGATTCCTCCCGCTCATGCGCGACGTCATGCCCGTCTTCGCTGGCGACAAACTGGAAATGGCGATCGCCGCCGCGCAACTCGAAAAATATGAGAAGACCTTCGGCCCCGAAGACAACGACCCCATCGTGGTCACCGCCCATATGGCCGGCGACCGGCTGGAATTCCTCGTCCGCGCCGACACCGCAACCCACCCCGGCATGCTCGAAACGGCCGGCCCCGCCGCGCCCCTCCGCCTCGCGCGCCTCCTCCCCGAGAATACCGAGGCCTTCATGAGCATCCGCACCAACGACCAGTTCAAGGCCCAGATGACCGAAGCCATGCTCCCCCAGGGCGGCCAGGCGGCGGACCCCGACGCCATCATGCAGCTTTCAATGGCCTCCCAGATCCTCTCGCAAATCGGCGACGAGATCACCCTCGGCATCGCCCCGGGAATCGCCGGCATGCCCGAAATCCACCTCCTGCTCGGGCTCGCCCAGCCGCAGGTGACCCAGGGCATCCTGCAGGTCATCCTGCAGCCCGCCCCCGCCGGCGAGGTCGCCGGCACGGCCATCAGCCGGGTCGACACCCCCCTCGGCCTTCCAGTGTTTCTCAGCTACCTCTCCGACTTCGCCATCGCAAGCACCTCGGAAACCGGCATTCGCGGAGCCATCGAGCGCCACCAGGCGGGCCAGGTCTCCAGCTTATTCGCCGCCATGGATCCCCCCTTCGACATCGACGCGCCGCGCTACCAGGCCGCCGTCATCAACACCGCGATCGCTCAGAATATCGCCGGCGCCGCCGCCATGTTCTCGCCCGACGCCCCGGCTCTGCCCGAATACGCCCCCTTCCTGACCGCGTTTCGACAGATCCGCGCCAGCCAGGATCTGGACGGTTCCTGGCTCACCGGACGCCTCACAGTGTACCTCGGAGATCTCGCCGCCGCCGCCGCACTGCGCGAACAGCTTGCCGAGTCGGGGGGGCCAATCCCCGCCGCCAGCAGCGAGAACCCCTGAAGCGCCGCTCCGCCGGTTTGGGTCTCGCGGCGGGCGTATGCTACGCTTTCACGGCGGGGAGACGCCGGTCAGCGCCGGAGAGAACGCGTGGCGGCCGCCGCCGAAACACGATCGGTTACGGTTCAATGTTATAATTCAGGCATGCAACGCGTGTTTTCATGCCGGAGGCCGTTGTGAGCAGGCCCTTTTTCGAAGAAGAGTTTCCGAGCACCTTCGACGCCATGACGCGGACCCTCGATAACGCCGTGGGCGCGCTGCGCGAAGGCGATTGGATCCAGGATACGCACGTCCCCTGTATCCGCCTCTGTCTCGAAGAAGCCCTGGTAAACGCCGTGCGGCACGGCAATAAGAGTGACGCCAGCCGGCGCGTGCACCTCGCGATGTCCGCCCGTGGCGATCAGTGCGTCATTCAGGTATGTGACGAAGGCGGCGGCTTCTGTGTGGATCAGGTGGCGCTTCCGGAAAGCGACCAGCTGGGCGGGCGGGGGATTTGTCTTATTCGCCATTACATGGACAACGTGCGTTTTGACACCGCGGCGCACTGTCTCGAGATGTCGTTCCGGCGCAAGGCCTGTTAGCCGCGCCGCGTCGCACAGGGTAGCAGAAAAACGCCGATGGCGCAGGGTCATCCCCGCGGGGATTTGGAAGTGCGGGACTAAGCAGGCGGGCGTAACGCGCCGGCCGCGAGGAGAAACGGATATGAGTGGAGAAGCCAGGGAACAAATCGTCGAGTTTTCGGATCAGGGCCGCGTAAACGTCGGCACCGTCCGGACCTCAAGCGTGCTCAGCACCATCAACGTCGTGGAATTCGGGAACGAAGTCATCGCCTACATCGAAGCCCGCCCGGGCATCAACCTGCTCCTGAATTTCGAGAACGTCGATTACCTCTCCAGCGCGGTCCTCACGGAACTCCTGCGCATCAACAAGGCGATTGAAGCCGCGAAGGGCCAGCTCCGGCTCTGCGGCGTCTCGAAGGTCATCATGGAAGTCTTCCAGATCACCAACCTCGACAAAATGTTCACCATCTACCACGACGACCTCTCCGGAGGGCTCCGCCGCTTCGAACGCGCGCTCGATGTCGCCGCGGAAGAGGCCGCCTGGAACGACCCCCTCTAATTCGCCGGGATTACGGCGTATCCTTGACCAATTTCACGCGCGCTTGCTACCATCCCGCCCGTTAAGGGGCGGCGGACGGCGGCTTCCCTTCGTTTCGAGTGCCCCGCAATGGAGCCGCCCGAAGGCATGGACGGAGTTTACGAATGAAGATCGCTATTGTGGGCACGGGCTACCAGGGCCTCGTCGCCGGCACCTGCCTCGCCGAAGCCGGTCACCAGGTCACCTGCGTGGAGGAGGACGCCGCGCGCGTCGCCGCCTTGCAGGCGGGAGACATCCCCTTCCACGAGCCCGGCCTCGATGAATTGCTCAACCGCAACCTCGAGGAAGAGCGGCTCGTCTTCTCGACCGACCTCGTCGCCGCCGTGCGGGACTGCCTCAGCATCCTCTTCTGCGTCAATCCCCCCGTCGACGAATCCGGCGCCGTGGACACAAGCGGCCTCCTGGCCCTCGCCGCCGCCGTCGCGAAGTCCATGCCCGGCTACCGACTCTTCATCAACAAGGGCGCCTGCCCCCCGGGCACCGCGCGCGCCCTGGAAGCCACCTTCGCCGAAAACACCACACAGCCCTTCGACGTCATCGTCAACCCCGATTTCCTCAAGGCCGGCAAGGCCATCGACGACTTCATGCAGCCCGACCGCGTCATCGTCGGATGCGAGGATGTCCGCGTGCAGGAACTGATCCGCGAGATCTACAGCCCCTTCCTCCGCACCGGACGCCCCATCCTCTTCATGAGCCAGACCAGCGCCGAAATGACCAAGTACGCCACGAACGTCATGCTCGCGTCGCGCATCTCCATGATGAACCAGCTCGCCGACATTTGCGGGGTCGTCGGGGCCGACATCGCCCAGGTCCGCGAGGGCCTCGCGAGCGACAGCCGAATCGGGAGCACCTTCCTCTTTCCCGGCCTCGGCTTTGCCGGCGTACACCTGCCCGGCGACGTGGACGCCTGCATACGCTTCGCCGAGGCCCACGGCGTCAATCCCGACCTCATCCGCGCCGTCAAGGCCGTGAATCTCCGCCGCCAGGACGATTTCGAAAATCAGATCCTCGGTCACTACGGCGAAAAGATCGGCGAAAAGACCATTGCGCTCTGGGGGGCCACCTTCAAGCCCCGCACCGACGATATCCGGGGATCGATCGCCGTCCGCATCATCGACACCCTCCTCGATCGCGGCGCAATCGTGCGCGTGCACGACCCCGTGGCCACCGCCGCGCTGGAAGCCCGCTACAAAGGCCGGATCGCCGTCGTCGCCAAGCCCTACGACGCCCTCGAAGGCGCCCACGGCCTTGTCGTAGCCACCGAGTGGAACAACTACCGCCGCCCCCTCTTCGCACGCATGGCCGAGCTCATGGCGGAACGGGTCATCTTCGACGGGCGAAATCTATACACGCCCCGGGACGCGGAAGCCGAGGGCTTCACCTACTACGGCGTGGGCCGGTAGCCCCGGGAGGGCGCGGCGCATGCGCGATCAGGAAGAGGCGAACGGGCCGTTTCGCGTGTTCATGCTCATCGCCGCCCCCGCCGCGGCCGCCGCGCTCGTGGCCTTCGGCGATCTGTCCCCCGGCCATCCCGAGGTAACGCGCACTGCCGCCGTCGCCCTCTGGATGGCGCTCTGGTGGCTCAGTACCGCCGTACCCCTCGCCGCCACCGCCATGCTACCCGTCGTCCTCTTCCCCGCGCTCGGCGTCATGTCCGGAAAAGACGTCCCCGGCTACTACTTCAACGACATCATCTTCCTCTTCCTCGGCGGCTTCCTGGTCGCCCTCGCCATGCAGCGCTGGGACCTTCACCGCCGCATCGCGCTCCGCATCCTGCTTTTCTTCGGCGGGCGCCCGTCGCGCGTGCTGCTCGGGTTCATGGCGCCCACCTTCTTCCTCTCCATGTGGATCTCCAACACCGCCACCACCATGATGATGGCCCCCATCGCGATCTCGCTCATCGTGCGCCTGGAGGAAAGCGGGCCGGAGCGCGCTGTGCGGCGCTTCTCCACCGCCCTCCTCCTCGGCATCGCCTACAGCGCCAGCGTCGGCGGAACCGCCACCCTCATCGGCACACCGCCCAATCTCTCCATGGTCGTCATCACCGAGCGGATCTTCCCCGGCGCGCCCCCGATGGCCTTCGCCCCCTGGTTCGCCTTTGCCCTACCCGGAGCCCTCCTCATGCTCGCCGCGCTATGGGCCGTCCTCCGAAGCATGTACCTGCGCGATTCCGCCAGCCTCCGGGTCGATATGGCCGTCATCCGCGAGCAATACCGCGCCCTGGGGCCCGTCACCTTCGAGCAACGCGCCGTGTTCGCCGTCTTCGCCGCCATGGCCCTCCTCTGGCTCACCCGCGAAGGCATCCAGACCGAGTCCCTCGCCATCCCGGGCTGGTCCGCCCTCTTTCCCGAGCCGTCCTACCTCCGCGACGGCACGGTGGCCACCGCCCTGGCGCTCATCCTCTTCGTGCTCCCCGCGCCCTCGCGGCCCGGCGCCCGCATCATGGACTGGCAGACCGCCCGCGCCCTGCCCTGGGATATCGTGCTCCTCTTCGGCGGCGGCTTCGCCCTGGCCGCCGGCTTCTCAACCTCCGGGCTCGCCGCCTGGGCCGGCGAACAGATGACCGGCCTCGCCGGTTTCCCGCCGGTCGCCCTCGTCTTCTTCCTCTGCCTCGCCGTCTCCTTCCTCACGGAGCTCACGTCCAACGCCGCCACCACCGAAATGCTCCTGCCCGTGATCGCGGCCCTCGCCGTCGCCATTCAGGTCCACCCCTTCCTCCTCATCATCCCCGTCACGCTGGCCTGCTCCTTCGCCTTCATGCTCCCCGTCGCCACGCCGCCCAACGCCCTCATATTCGGCACGAACCGCGTCAAAATGCTCGACATGGCGCGCACCGGCTTTGTCTTCAACCTGCTCGCCGTCGCCCTGGTCACCATCGGCATCTTTACGCTCGGAAGCACGATTTTCGCCATCGACCTCGACGCCATGCCCGCGTGGGCCACCCTGAGCCCGGCGGCGGAATAAGGACGTCCCATGCAAATCCCATCACGATTCACCGGGGCCCGGAGCAAACCGTACACGGTGGCGCTCTCCCCCCGGCAAACCATGAACTACGCCGCCGGGCTCAACGACGCCAACCCCGCCTACTTCGACGACGAACGCCCCGGCGGCATCCTCGCCCCGCCCATGCTCGCCGTCGCGCTCACCTGGCCGCTCTCCGCCGATTTCGAAACCTGGTGGGGCGAGACCGGCTTCCCCCCGGAGGCCCGCGCCATGCAGGTACACTACAATGAATCCATCGTGTGGAACCGCGCGCTGCGCCCCGACGATTGCCTTACCATCCAGGGCGAGATCGCGGGCATGCGGCCCCACCCCGCCGGCACGCTGCTCGCCGTGCGCTATGACGCGGCGGACCGCACCGGCGCCCCCGTGTTCACCGAACACATCACCGGCCTCCTGCGCGGCGTGGCCCTGGAAGACGGCGGCAGCGGTCACGCACCGCCCCTCGAAACCCGCCCGGACTCGCTCGAACCCGGCTGGGAAACGGCCCTCCCCATTGACCCGCTCGCCGCGCATATCTACGACGCCTGCGCGGATATTGTCTTCCCCATCCACACCTCCGTGGCCTTCGCCCGGCAAGTCGGCCTCCCCGGCCCCATCTACCAGGGCACGGCCACCCTCGGCCTCGCCGCCCGCGAAATACTGAATCGCGAAGCGGGAGGAAACCCCGCCGCCCTCGCCGAAATACACGCCGGATTCCGCGGCATGGTCTTCCCCGGAACCGAAATTACCCTCCGCGTTCACGGCGCCCAACTTGAAAACGCGGGCAAGACCATTTACTTTGACGTGGAAACCCCCGACGGCGCACAGGCCATCCGCGACGCCCGCGCGGTGCTCCGCGAACCCGGCTGAACCGACTCCCTGGAAAGAAGGATTTTATGCAGGAACACGAATGCACGCTGCTCTGGCACTACGTCTCTTATTGGGCCGAACGAAACGGCGGCGACGAGGCGCTGGTGTTTGAAGACCAGCGCCTCTCCTGGGCCGAGTTCGACGCGGAGGTGGAGAAGGCCGCGCGGGCTTTTCTGGCGGCGGGCGTGCAGCGGGGCGACCGCATCGCAATGGTCTCCATGGCCCGGCCGGAGTTCATCATCTCCTTCATGGCCGCCTCCCGCATCGGCGCCACCTGGGTCGGGCTTTCCCCCAAGTTCACGCTGGACGAGCTCCGCTACATCGTGGGCCATTGCCAGCCGTCCCTGCTGATCACGCTCCACGAGTACATGGGCATTGACCTGGTCGAGGCCGGCCTCACCTTCGTCGAGGAGTACCCGTCCATCCGGAAGATCCTCGTCATCGGAACGCCACACCCGGCGTTCGACGCCTACCGCGCGTACCTCGATACGCCGCGCCCCGAACTCGACGACGCCTTCGCCGCGCGCCAGGCCGAGATCCAGGACTCCGACGAAGTCCTCCTCATGTACACCTCCGGCTCCACCGGCAAGCCCAAGGGCGTCCTGCAGACGCACCGCGCCATCATCGAAAACATCCGCGCGGAACTCGGCTACTTCGGCATCGGCGAGAACGGACGTCTCCTCATCCACTTCCCCATCAACCACGTCGCCGCGGACGTCGAACTCGGCTTCGGCGGCGTCATGGGCGGCAGCGCCCTCGTCTTCATGGACCGCTTCGACCCGCAGGCCTCCCTGGAAGTCATTGAGCGCGAGCGGGTCACCCTCGTCGGCCAGGTCCCCGCCATGTTCCTCCTCCAGTTCCAGGCCCCGAAATTCAAAGATATGGACTGGAGCCACGTCCAGGCCTTCGTCTGGGGCGGCGCGGGCGTCCCCCAGCTCGTCCTCGACGTGCTCAAGCGCATCACCGCGACCAATGGCGCGCGCCTCCTTACCGGCTATGGCTCCACCGAGCTCTGCGGCTTCGTCACCTACACCACCGGCGACGAGGACAACGACCGCATGGCCCGCTCCGTCGGCCGCATCGTCCCGCCCTTCGAGATTAAGGTCGTTGACGAAAACCGCCGGGAAGTCGCCCCCGGCGAAGTCGGCGAACTCGCCGTGCGCGGGCCGAGCGTCATGAAAGGCTACCTCAACAACCCCAAGACCACCCGCGAAGTCCTCGACAGCGACGGCTGGTACTACACCAGCGACCTCGGCCGCATCGCCGAAGACGGCTACATCTACCTCGCCGGACGCAGCAGCGAAATGTACAAGACCGGCGGCGAAAACGTCTTCCCGCGCGAAGTCGAAGAAGTCATCGAAATGCACCCCGCCGTGCTCTTCGCCGCCGTGCTCGGCGTGAAGGACGACCTCTACGACGAAGTCGGCCACAGCTTCGTTATGCTCAAGCCCGGCCAGCAGGCCGGCGAAGAGGAACTCCGCGCCCACTGCAAAGAACACCTCGCCAACTTCAAGGTCCCCAAACGCTTCACCATCCAGGACTCCCTCCCCCTCCTCCCCAACGGCAAGGTAAACAAAGTAGCCCTCCGCCAATTGATCACCGAATAACGCAGGATGGCCGTCCCGCCGGTCCAATGTGGGATGGCCGTCACGGCGGTCCAATGTAGGATAGCCGTCCCGGCTGTCCAACGCGCCAACGGCGCAACAGGGACGCAGACATTCGTGTCCGCGAACATCGTAGGATAGCCATCACGCCGGTCCAAAGAGCCAACGGCGCAACAGGGACGCAGACATTCCTGTCTGCGAATAACGTAGGATAGCCGTCCCGCCGGTCCAACGCGCCAACGGCGCAACAGGGACGCAGACATTCTTGTCTGCGAATAACGTAGGATAGCCGTCCCGGCTGTCCAACGCGCCAACGGCGCAAGTCATACCAGCCTGGGCCAACGGCCCAGGATCACCACACCTCAACCGCAACAGGGCTGAAAGCCCGTATCATACCCCCCATCGCTCATCCCCCCGCCCCCATTCCTGTCTGCAAATAACGTGGGATAGCAGTCCGAGCTGTCCAATGTAGGATAACCGTCCCGGCGGTCAAACGCGCCAACGGCGCAACAGGGACGCAGACATTCCTGTCTGCGAATAACGTAGGATAGCCGTCCCGCCGGTCCAACGCGCCAACGGCGCAAGTCATACCAGCCTGGGCCAACGGCCCAGGATCACCCCACCTCAACCGCAACAGGGCTGAAAGCCCGTATCATACCCCCCTTCGCTCATCCCCCCGCCCCCACATCGCCCGCGTTCTCCACCCGAACCTCGATCACTACCTCCCCCGAATACCCGCTCAGGTCAATCGTGCCGCTATCCGCCTCAAACGCAACCGTTTCCCCGCCGGCCGTCACCGCTGCCATCCGGTACGGCGCCGGCAACCGCAACCGCAGCCGAATCACCGAAGCCGCATCGCGATCCGGCAGCGTCACCCGCGCCTCCACGCGCCCCTCCGCCAGACGCGACACAATCCGATAACTCACCGCCCCAAAACACGTGGGCGCCCCGTCCACGGCGATCACCTTGCCGTCCTCCAGCCATTCCCGCGGCGTGGCGTGCGCCAGAAACAGCCCCTCCGGCGCGCCCGTGTCGCTGTTGAAGGACTCGCGCACCAGCATCAGCCGAAGGTTCAGCAGAAACGCCGTGTTGTTCGCGCTCGAGGGCGTCCCGTAGCACGATCGGTACGCCACGCCAGGACGCGCGCCAATCGTCGATCCCTCCCCGGCCACAAAGGTGTTCCGCGTCATCCCGTGCGCCAGCTTCCCGTAGAAACTCAGCACCTGCCGGTCCGCATCGTCCTGCGCCGCAAGCACACGAAGGTAACTTGGCAGATACACGTTGTCGTCGCCCGTGGTGTAGTAGCCGGGCAACCCATCGGCCCGATACGCCCCAATCGGCGTCGGATAATAGTTGAAGCGCAGCAACCCCAGAAAAAGCCCGCCGTAACCGTGCATATAGTCCAGGATCCGCCCGATCTCCGGACCATCCAGGGGCCAGTAGCCCGACGCAAACGCATACGGCATCACCAGGTTCCAGTAGCTCCCGGTCTTGGTCTCCGTGATAAACGGATAGGCCGCTTCCTCCAGGTACAGCGCGCGGGGCACGAAGAGCGACCCATCCTCCAGCGGCTGAACCGCGCCGCGCATCCCGTCGTCAATCGCGGCCTTCAGCCGGTCCGCAACCGGACGCCACGTCTCGTAAAGATCTTCGCGCCCGATGGCCCGCCACACCTCCGCCATGTCGCGCATCCCCTGCCAGCCGAGCGTCTGGTGAAAGATGAAGTACGCCACCTCGGGTATATCGCCGCACTGCCGCTGCTTCATCAGCAGGCCGTGCGGATCCGCCTCCATCTGCGCGCGAAAGGCCTCGCATATCGCCACATACGCCTCCGTGTGCGCGTGGATAAAGTCGGCGTCCCGCGTCAGATAGTAATAGTGCGCGCCGTGCGTAAGCTTCTCGCCGCGCTCCCAGTTGATGTAGTAGTCCTGGCCCTTGGTCATGTCCAGCAAGGCCGCCAGGCCGTCGCGGTAGGCTTCCGGATGCCCGAATTCGCCCAGCGTCTGCACGGCGTCGCTGCTCTCCGGCTGGTAGAAGCTCCCGTGGTACACCACCGCTCCCAGCGAGTAGCGCCACCGCATGATGAGGTTCTGAATCAGCAGGTTCCGCTGCGCGTCCATCACGATCGCCTCGGGCGCGTCGAAGCGGAGCACGGGCGCGAGCCGCCCGTCCCAGTACAATTTCATGGCATCGCGGGCCCGCGCGTAATCCGCTTTCGAAAGCGCTGTCTCGCGCGAAACCGGCCCCTCCGGCGACCACACCGCATACAGCGTGTGCTCTCCCGGCCCCATCCGCCACGTCAGGGAGTCCGCATCCTCCTCCGCGGGCGCCACGCCGGGCGAAACAACATAGCGGAAGCGTTCCATGGCGTCATCGCCGAACCGCGCGCGCAGCACCGCGCCATTTTCGCCGTCCCCCACCTCCACGCGCAGCCGGATCCACGCAAGAAGTCCGCCGCCGCCGGGCGCCCGGCCCGCAAAGCTCTCCTGCGCGTAGCGGTTCCCCGCCTGGTCGGTGTAGGCCGTCTGAAGCACCGGCAGCCACCCTTCCGCGAGAGCGGGACCCTCCAGCCGCGCCAAATCGCTGCCAAAGGCCTCGCCGTCCGGCCCCACATGCCACGCCAGGTAGTCCTCGCTCTGGTAGACATTCGCCGCGATCCGGCTGCCGTCCGCCAGCGGAATGACATACGGCGGATCGCCCCCGTCCTCCCCCCAGAGCAGGTTGTGAACACCCCGTTCCGTATACGCGTGGCCCGTCGAGTAAAACAGAGGCCGCAGCAAATCCTTTATCCCGTCATACGTCGCCCCGCCCCCCGCAATCAGCGCCTCGCCCCACACATCCCGCCCCTCGCGCAACGCCGCATCGAGCCGCGCCGCGTAGGGCCCGGGCTCTGCCACCACGATCGTCCCGGTAGCGCGCTGCTCTTCGCTTTCCAGGCGCTCGGGTTCGGGATCGGCGGATTCCTGCCCATGCACGAATGACGACGCAAGGATCAGGCTCACGCTCACAGCAGCGATTGCGCGCATTCGAACGAAAAGCAAGCCGGCACGCCTATTCCGCGCTGTACATCGAAGTCTCATAAGAATCCCTTTCGCCAGGGTAGAAGAATAACATGCGGCGAGTGCGTCTTTAATTAACTGGGCGAACGCCTCACTACCGCCCGCACGGAAATCCCAAGGCGAGCCACGGGCGCCACCCCCAAGCGCCGTGGCGCCGCCGCGAAGCCTGCTGAAAAACACGGCTCGACAATCGTTCAAAGCCCTCTCGCACCCCCCAAGACCCCATGGGGGTGCCACCCTCAAGCGGGCCGCTTCAAGCGGCTATCAGCTTGTGGGTGAGGAGATCCGTCAACCGGTTTCGCTACGTCTTCGTTTTCGAACCTCCGCCCAAGGCGGTTACGAATTGAAGGTGCGAAACGTCAACTGACCGACAGACAGCCAGGAGCAGCACGTCATCCTTCACGGAAGCCGCACCGCCCCATCATCGCCTGATCCGAAAATGCACACCTTGACACCCCCAGATCTGCCTCATGCAAACCAAGCTACAGCACGTGTAAAAACGGAAGCGTCAGAGGCTGGGAGCGCAGGTCGAAGACGCGCCGTGGAGGGCGTCCCCGCCTGCCAGGCGGCGAAGCCGCCGTCCATCGTCAGCCCTGGCGGATAGCGCATCACCTCATCATCGCCTGCCCTCCAGGGAGACTCCCTTTGCGCCGTCGCGTAACCCAAAAAACCGCCGCGCCACGCTCAACCAGGACCACCAGGATCCCGCTATCTGCGTACTCGCTCCGTCGACCACGTCTCAGTCTGCAGCTTCTCCTTCTTCACGCCCTTGTCGCCGTTGAACCGATGTGAAGCCCGATAGAAACGAACTTCACCGGTAAGGGTATCTCCAGCTACATGCGCTTTGCCTATAAGCCATCCAGGGTTCCCTGTTAGTTTCGTGTCCCTACCCCAATCGCTATATAAATACGTGAAATAGAAACCGCCGCCAAAATCATAGAAGTCCTGAATCTCAACGCGCTGGTCACCGTCCGACAGGTTGGCTCTTGTCCCCCCATCACCATGCTCGACAGTCAATTCGAGCGACCGTTGATCGTCCGGATGAACGAAACTCCAGGTGCCCTCAAGATCCGTTGCCTCCCGAGTCAATGACCGCTCCTCCTCCCAGCGATACGCGCTGTCCGTGTAGCGGTCCTCCTCCACCTTGACCCGCCCCTCCATCGTATTGCCGCGGGCGCGCCCCTCAAAGTCGACGAGAAACTTTCCGTACTGTCCGGATTGGGTCTGGCACTGCCACCGCACGCGGTCTCCCCAGATATCTAACTCGACCCGGCCCGTTTGCGGTGCCTGGCCCAGTACCTCAAAGTTGCCGGTCACATCCGATAGGCGTTGCGTAAGGTACAGGCGCAATTCGTGGCGGCCGGCAGACGTCTGGATCTCCGTGACCCACACGCCCGCGACCGGCGCGGGCATGACCCATAAGAAGGTCTTGCTGCGCATGTTCATGCCCCAGGCATTCTCCGAATAGCTCGGAACGTCGGTAATCCCGGGAAACTGAGGGGCCATCGTGCCCCACATCCCGACGCGGGTCTGAAAGGTCGTCAGTTCCTTGTTCGGTTTCCATTCCCCCATGCCGGCCTGGCTGGAAACAATCCGCGTTCCGGGCGGGAGCAATTGGAACAGGCGCGCGCGCAGCGACACATTGGGGCCGTGCCCAATGAACAAGGTCACCACGGTTGCGTCGCTGAAATCGCTTGTGAACAAATCCTCTTCACGGACGGTGGCGCGGTCGGATACGTGCGAATGTTCCGCATTTTCTCGGCTCTGTTTGATCAGGGCCGGATCCAGCTCCACGCCCACCGCGCGCTTCGCCCCAAAATCCCGGACGGCCGCGATGACAATGCGCCCATCCCCGGATCCGAGGTCGTAGACAACATCCTCCGGGCCCGCATCGGCCAGCCAGAGCATTTCCCGAACAATTTCGGGCGGCGTAGGCAGAAAATAGATTGGGCCGCCAACGAAGTGGACCGACCTGCGAACAGGCTCAGAAGTTTCCGCCGGTTTCTCCTCTTCCGCCGTCACCCATCGGCAAACAATTACACAGAAAACCGTAACCCCTGCCAGCAACCGCATAGCCTGCCCTCCAGGTAAACACCCGTTGCGCCTTCGCGCCTTTGCGTGACCCAAAACCCAAAACCCGCACGATCAATCCGCCAGCCGCGCGACCCGACCGTTCCCATCGCCCCCGGCGCCGATCCACACCGCCGAGGACCACGCCTGCGCGACGCGCTTGTACACCAGTTTTTGCTGGCGGAGCCGCGCGTAGTAGATCGCGCCCACCTTAGCATCCGGGTCTTCCCAGTTCGCCTCGAAATCCAGCGTCTTCGGCTCCCACCGCTGCACCACCGAAAACTTCTCCTCGCCGGGCAGCAGCCGCAGCACCTCCACCCATTCGATCACGTCCGTGCCATGCGCGCGCACCTGCACCCGGGCGGCGTCGCTCGGCGGCGCGGTCTGGCCCATCGGCGTCCCGTTCACGTCGAAATACAGGATGATCTTCGCGCCCGTCGTGGCGTAGGTATGCTTGTCATACAGCGCCTGAAAGATGTCGTTGCGCGTCAGGGCCGTGGCGCGCAGGGCCGCCAGGCCATACATCGCGTTCCCCGGTTGTGCCCGGTGATCGTCGGACGCCCCGATCGTGGAAAGCTTGAGCCCGAGACGCCACACATCCTGCAGGTTCACCGCGCCCTCCGCGCTGCTGGAGTCGCTGGTAAAGTCGCTCTGTTCGAAGGCCAGCGGGTGGCTCGGGTCGTACACCTCGCTCAGCCCGTGCCCGGAGTACATCTCGAAGTTCCGGCGGAGCTCGTCGTTCACCAGATCAAACTCCACCCCCTTCGGGAATTTCCCCGTGTGGTGCGGGATCGTCAGCGCGTTGCCCGCCTCCAGCGCGTCCCACAGCGCCGGCAAAGTCGAAGTCTGCGGGTTGATCAGCGCCCCCGGCCCGCCGCGGAAGTACACGTTGTGGTGGCCGTAGGGCGGCCCGAAGCTGCATTCGTAGGCGTGCAGGGTCACAAACGATCCCGGCGCGTAGTAGGCCTCCGTAAGCGAAACGTACTCCGGCCAGTAGAACGTGTTCAGGCCCCGGTTCCAGCCCGGATCCGGCTCCTGCGAATGATCCGTCATCGCGTAGAAGTCCAGGCTCGTCGTGTAGCGCGCGTAGTTGAACGCGTCGCGCCCCACCCCGTCCCAGCTGTAGCTCGTGTGCGAATGCAGGTCCCCCCAGTACAGCTGCCGCTCCGGCAGCGAAACCAGCACCTCCGTCGGGTTGCCCAGCAGTTCGCGGCCCTCCTCCTCCCAGACCCCCGCAATCCGAACGACGCCCTGGCGCTCCGGCGTCACCTCGAACTCGGCCCACGCGTGATCGCGGTAGATGCTCACCGATTCCGGACCCGTCATCCCCTCGGGATAGCGCAGCTTGAAGGTCGCCGGACCCATCGCGGGATTAAACTCCTTGTCCAGCATGGCCACGCGGCACGTGATCGGCGCGCCCGCGGCCGCCGTCGATGGCTGGTGGATCTGCGCGTAGACCGCCTGGCCGGATCGCGTCTCGATGTACGGCGTCCGGCTCACGTTTTCGAAATGGCTGTCCCCGTCGTGATCCAGCGCCACCAGCACCGGCATCGGCAACACCGAAACCGCCCCCGCCTGGTAGCCCTTACTCCCGCCCGACGTATCGCCATACACCACCCGGATCGTGTCGCCCTCCGCAAGCGCGCCCGCGGTCACCAGCACGCGCACCACAAAGACATAACGCTCGCTGCGCCCGTCGAGGCTCTTTTTCGCATGCTTGATCAATTCGTTGTCCCGCTCGTCCTCCACGATACAGCGAACCGTCGCCCCTTCGTTCGAAACGCTCGCGGTAACATAGTTGTCCGCCTTCGGGTCCTTCGTCTGAAGGCGCAACGCCGAGTTCCGCGGGCCCGCGTGCCATTCGTCCGGTAATTGCACCCGGATCCCGCCGCCCGCCGCGATGCCGCCCGCGCCAACGGTGTACGTGATCGTCCAGGTCCCGTATTCCCCCGCAATTCCCTGTTCCGGCGCCGCCGTGGCCGCCCCCAGATCCACCCACGCCTCGGGAACCATCACCGGCTCGGGAACCTCCTGGGCGGCGGCGAACAGGCTGAGGCACATCAATGCAACGAACAGGGTGGCGGATCGCATGGGTCTTCCTTTCATGTAAATCGGCTCAAGCGCTCCACTAAACCCTACATGCGCGCGCGACCCAATTCAAACCCGCCAAAAACTGTGCTAAACTCGCTGAAATTGGACCACCAGCGAAGAGGAGCCAGGCACGCCCGATGCAGCCCGACACCCCGAAAAAAGCCACCGGATTTCCCGCGCGATTGCACGTCCTCATCGCGCGCAATGCCCCCGTGGGCCTGGTGATTCGGCGCGGGCCCGCGGAGCGCGTGGCGACCTTTTCCTGGAACCGCCGGACGGATACCATCGTGCTCGGGCAGTGGATGAAAGGCTATATTCACGAGCGCCGCGCCGATCTCTCCCCCGATGGCAAGCACTGGATCTACTTCGCGGTGAACGGACGCTGGTCGGACGAAGCCCAGGGCGCCTGGACCGCCGTCGCGCGCGCGCCCTGGCTGAAGGCCGAAACACTCCTCGCCAAGGGCGACTGCTGGCAGGGCGGCGGACTCTTTCTCGACAACCGGAGCTTCTGGGTGGATGGCGGCGATTGCCATGAACCGCTCCAATTGTCTCGGGACGTAAAGCGAAAGCCATTCTATGAGCCCTCGACCCGCTATGGATGGGAAAGCCTGACCGTCTACTACGACCGCCTGCAACGCGATGGATGGACACTGGTATCGCTGGATTCCGAGCGCGCCTCCGACCGCATCACCCTCTTCGAGCGGCGACTTCCGCACGGCTGGACCCTCCAGAAGCTTTGCCACGCGAACGCGAGCAACAAGCGCCCCCAGGGAACCGGCGTCTACTGGGACGAACACGCCTTGATCAACGAAACCGGCGATACGCTCACCTTTCCCAAATGGCGCTGGGCGGACTGGGTCGACGACCGCCTCGTGTATGCGGAAGCCGGCGCCCTCTACCGCCGCGCCATCCGAAACGCGAAGGAACTCGCCCCGCCGCGCTTGATCCACGACTTCAATGCGTATACCTTCGAAGAGCGGCTCGCCCAATATTGACGCGCCCGCCCCGTTAACCACGGCCACCAACCCAAGGACCCGCCCCCATGCTCCATCACCGCATACCGCTCCTCCTCGCCCTCGCCTTGGCGCTCGCCCCGCTGCTCGCCGCCGCCGCGCTCGACCCCGCGCCGGAGGGCTCCTTCAGCATTGTCGTCCTCCCGGATACCCAGGGCTACCGCGGCGCAAATACCAAGGCCACCCCGGACAGCGCCGACCCGGTCACCAACCCCGTCTTTGAGGCCCATACCCGCTGGATCGCGGACAACATCGACACCCAGCGCATCGCCTTCGTGACCCACGTGGGCGACATCGTCGACAAGAACGTCGAAGCCCAGTGGGAGGTCGCGCGCGCGCACATGGACCATCTCCACGGCCGCGTCCCCTACGGCATCGTCGTCGGCAACCACGATATGACCGCCGCCGGCGATTCCTCGCTCTTCCAGCGCTACTTCCCCGCGTCGCGCTTTGCCGGTTTCGCGTGGTACGGCGGCGCTTTCGAGGGCGACCCCGACCGCCCCGGCCACTCGGGAAACAACGCCAACAGCTACCAGCTTTTCTCCGCCGCCGGCCTCGATTTCATCATCCTCCACCTCGAATGCAACGCGCCGGACAACGTCGTCGCCTGGGCGGACGATCTCCTCCGGCAACATCCAAGCCGCGTCGCCCTCGTCAGCACCCATATGGACCTCGGCCCCCGCGAAAAACCGGCAGACAACCAGGGCTACATCGACGACCCCAAGGGCCGCATGCGCTGGTCCAAATGCCACGGCGAGCGCGGAAACACCCCCAAACAGCTCTGGGACAAGCTCTACCGCAAGCACCCCAACCTCCTCCTGATCTTCTCCGGCGACCAGAGCCGCACCACCGCCATGTACCTCCCCAAAAACGGCGACGCCGGCAACACCGTCCACGCCCTCCTCAGCGACTACACCTCCAGCGGCCCCCTCCGCATCTACCGCTTCCACCCGGCGCAAGGAGAAATCCAGGTGATCACCTGGGACACCACCCGCAACGCCCTCGTCGAAGAAACCCCGCGCGTCCCCGGCAGGGAAAACCACCAATTCACCATCCAGCACAACTTCCAGCAATAACAACCCCACCACGCTCCCCGAGCCCGCCAAAAGGCCGCCCCACCGGTCCCTGAGCCCGCCGAAGGGCCGTCCCTGTAGTCCCTGTAGTCCCTGTAGTCCCTGTACTCCCTGTAGTCCCTACCGTCCGCCGTCCCTGCCGTCCCTACCGTCCCTACCGTCCCTACCGTCCCTGCCGTCCCTGCCGTCCCTGCCGTCCCTGTAGTCCCTGTAGTCCCTACCGTCCGCCGTCCCTGCCGTCCCTGCCGTCCCTGTAGTCCCTGCCGTCCCTGTAGTCCCTGCAATCCACCCGCCTCTTACCGCACACACGTTTCCCCGCACCCGCCCGGTGATATACAATCAATCCAGGCACGAATCGCCACCGCCCCAAGACCCAGGAAGGACCCAAGCCATGCAGATTCAAGTAAACACCGACAACCACATCGCCGGCCACGAAGGCCTGGCCGCGCGCATCGCCGAGACCGTCGAAGACACGCTCGCCCACAACCGCGATCGAATCACACGCGTCGAAGTCCACGTCAGCGACGAAAACGCGCGCAAGCCCGGAACCGACGACAAGCGGTGCGTCATCGAAGCCCGCCTCGAAGGCCACAAGCCCCTCGCCGCCAGCCACAACGCCGGCACGATTGACGCCGCCGTCAACGGCGCCGCCGAAAAACTCGCCCGCCAGATCTCAAGCACCCTCGGCAAACAACGCGACAAGTAACACCCCAACACGCCAACCAAATCACCTCGCGAAACCCCGCTCACGCAACGGAGGATCCCTGGCAGTCGTGTCCACGGCAAAGTAGGATAGCCGTCCCGGCTGTCCACCGCGCCGAAAGGCGCAAAGGATCGCGGACATTCCTGTCCGCGGCAACGTGAGCCCAAACCACCACGCCCCCCCGGCGCCCTCTCTCACAACCCCGAATCTCGCCAACCTCAAGTCGCCAGACACCCCCCAACATGGCGAGGCGTTGCAGCGTGCGATACGCTGCGTCGGACATGACACGCAACTCCCTGCATACCCGGACGACCGAAATAATTCTCTATCCGTGTCATCCGTGAAATCCGTGGGCAAAAAATCCTGATCGCCGCCCGCGCCTACTCCCAATGCAGTCGTGTGCATTGGTCCTCATTCGTGGATAAAAAAATGCCCCCGCTCAACCACCCACACCATCCTCGCACCAGAAATCACCCTATGCGCTCTCTGCGTTCTCTGCGGTTAAAACTTCGTCTCTCTTTCCCTTCGTGGTCTTCGTGTCCTTCGTGGTGATCAATTCCCCGGTTGCGGCCAATGGCTGCCCTGTGCGCTTTGTCGCTCCCAATCCGGTCCCGCAAGCCCCAAACCTCACCCGCCCCCGCTTCCCCCCGCCGCCCCAATGCAATAAAGAAACCGGTTCCCCTTCAAAAGAATCGTGTCCCCCACGATCACCGGCGACGCGTCAAACCCATCCTCCAGCGAATTCACCGCCAGCAATTCAAACGCGTCCCCATGCGCCACAACCGCCGTCTTCCCGCTCCGGTCCGGCACGTAGATCCGGCCCGCCGCCCCCGCGGGCGACGCATACGTCTGCCGCAGCCCCTCCAGACGCTGCCCCGTGTAGATCAACCGCCCCGTATGCGCGTCCACGCACGAAAGGTACGGCTTGATGTCCTCCACCAGGTACAGCCGGTCGCCATAGAGCAGCGGGGTCGGCACGTACGGCGTCGCCTCGTCGAGACGCCACGCCACCGCCGGCGAATCCGTCAGATCGCCCGAATGCCCCAGCGCGATTGCGCGCATCGCCGATCCGAAGAACCCGCTCGCGCAATAGACCCGGCCATGCCCCACCACCGGGGTTGGAATCACATTCTGCGTCATCCCGCCGCACGCCCAGACCAATTCCCCCGTCACCGCGTCGTACGCGCGGATCCGGTTGCCCGCGTTCGTCACCACCTGCCACGCGCCATCCACCTCCACCCCCACCGGCGTCGACCACGACGTGGTCTCGTCGCGGTCCCGCTCCCAGCGGAGTTCGCCCGTGCGCTTGTCGTACGCCCGTATCTTTGAAGGACCCTCGTGATCCTGCACCGCCACGATGCAATCCCCCACCAGCGCCACCGAGCTGCCCTCTCCGAAGTTTGATTTCATCGTCATCGGGTCCTGCGGCTGCCCCCAGACCACGTTCCCCGTCCTATCCAACCCGTACACCCCGCGCGACCCAAAGCCGGCCCACACCATCTCCCCATCCGTCACCGCCGAATACGCCGCGAAGCTCCCCGCGCGGTGGTGGCCCTCGTGCGGCGTCGCCGTCGCCACCGTCCGCGTCCAGACCGTCGCCCCCGTCGCGCGATCGATACACACCACGTTGAAGTTAAACGCGGCCTCCGGCTTCTCCAGCGTCAGCCGACGCCCCTGGCCCCGGGGCTGATCGGAAGCGTCCGGGCGCACCGTCGGTTGCGCCGACTCCTCCGCCGACGCCGCCTCCAGAAGGTAAATGCGATCCCCCCACACCACCGGCGTCGACTGGCCGGTACCCGCAAGCGGAACCTTCCACAGGATATTCTCCGATTCGCTCCACGTCACCGGCGGATTCCCCGGCGCCACCCCGGTTCCGTCCGGCCCCCGCCACGAAGGCCAGTGCGGCTCCGCCGGGGCCATACCCGCTATCGCAAGCACCGCAAGCCATGCCGCTGAAAACAATCGGGACCAATCCATCTCATGCTCCTCGTGACGCTAGCAGCGCCTTCCGAATTCGTATCACTTTAGCCGTCTGAAGTTGAGTAGCAGTCTAACCACGAATGGACACGATTTCACACGAATATGAAATCGAGATTCAGTTCATGAAGCCGGCCTATACCCAGGCCCGCATCCAGGAAGCGAGAAATCTGATTGGCCGCGGAGAACATAGATCAACCCTTTCGTCCCAACGAAGGAGTCTTCTCAAGGTTGCGCGCGGATCCGCACAGTTAATTCATCCCAATGCATTCGTGTGCATTGGAGTTCATTCGTGGTTAAAAATGCGCTCTCGATCATCCACCGAATCCATCTGCGTACAGGAAATCACCCTATGCGCTCTCTGCGTTCTCTGCGGTTAAAACCCTTCTCCGTTTCTCTTCGTGGCCTTCGCGCCCTTCGTGGTGATCATTTCTTTGGTTGCGGCCCAAGGCTGCCCCGTGTTCATTCGTGGTTCAAAATCTTCCTTGCTTCAGACGGCTGAATTTTTACCCGAATTCAATCCGCGCCGGGAATGCGCCCTTATTCCGATGCGATGCAATACAGGTAGTTGTGACCCTTCAGCAACAGGCTGTCCCCCGCAACCACCGGGGACGCGTCGAAACCGTCGTCCAGCCGATTGACCGCGAGGATTTCAAAGTGGTCCGCCTGGGCGACCACCGCCGTGGCGCCGCCGCGATCCACAATATAAATTCGTCCGCCGGCCGCCACAGGCGACGCGAAGATCTGACGCAACCCGCGCAGCCGCTGCCGGGTGTAAAGCAACGCCCCGGTCCGCGCATCGGCGCACGACAGCAACGGTTTGATATCCTCGACAAAATACAGCCGATCATCGGCAAGCACCGGCGTGGCGATATACGAAGTCGCCTCCTCCAGTGTCCAGAGCACCCCCGGCGGCCCATCCAGCAGCCCCGCATGACCCAGCGCAATCGCCTTCATCGAAAACTGCTTGAAATTGCTCGAACAGTACACCACGCCATCGCCGGGTACCGGAGACGGGATCGTGTTGTTCGTCAGCCCGTCAGTTTCCCACACGATCTCGCCCGTCACCGCGTCATACGACCGAATACGGTTCGTCGCCGCCGTCACCACCTGCCACCGGCCCCCAACCTCCACCGCCACCGGCGTCGACCAGGAAGACCCCTCGTCCCGCTCCCGCCGCCAGCGCACTTCCCCCGTGTCCTTGTCAAACGCGTGAATCCGCGATGGGCCCTCGTGATCCTGCACCACCGCAACCACCGGACCCGCAAGCACCGGCGAACTCCCCTCGCCAAAATCGAACTTCACCCGCATGGGGTCCAGCGGCTGCCCCCACTGCGGGTTCCCTTCCACATCGATACAATACAAGCCCCGCGAACCGATACCCGCCCAGACGTATTCCCCATCCGTCACCGCCGAATGCGGCGCATAACTGCCCGCCGGATGGTGCAGCGCGTGCGGAATGGCCGACGCCGCCGTCCGGATCCACACCACCCCGCCCGTCGCCCGATCCAGACACACCACCTGAAAATCCAGCGCCACCTCGGGCAACGCGCGCGGCGGCGGGTCAATTCCCCGGGGCTGCTCCGTCGCGTCCGGACGCCCCGTCGCATACGCCCCCTCATCCGTCGACGCCACCGCCAGAAAAAATATCCGATCCCCCCAAACCACCGGCGTCGACTGCCCCGACCCCGAAAGCCGCGCCTTCCACTTCACATTCTCCGATTCGCTCCACGTCACCGGCGGATTCCCCAAACCCGACCCCGTACCCATCGGCCCCCGCCACGACGGCCACACCGCCTCCGCATGCGCCACGGACGAACAGGCGAAGAGCGACATAAGAGCGCCTATCCACGGCACACGCGTATCCGAAAACACCCATCGCATCGGCAAACTCCCGGCGGGCACAGCGCCCGCAGAACCATTCTGCACCATCCCCTTGCCGCCGCGCGAAAGTTGTATCAGTCACCGATATCCAAACGCGGTGGCGGAGACATTTCTTTTCGGTAACATTTTAACCGCCTGAAGCAGGGAACAGTGCCTCAACAATTCGGGAGGTGGCTCGGCGGTAGGATCGCGGGCATTCCCTGCGGCAATGCCCGCTTCGGTCTTCACCGGGCATGGCTGGTATGGAATAGAATCCCGGCGTCCCAAGAACCCGATTGCAATAGGGACCGGCAAAATCGCCAATCACCGTCCACAAAAGCCCCGCCAATTCCAAATACGACGACGGACAAAAACTTGCGGTATGATGCACCGCGGGGACCCGACCATCGATGCCCGAAACGGCAGCGAACGCGAGCAAGGCTGGGAGCGCAGGCGTCCCCGCCTGCCCCCATGCACCAAAGGTGCATGGATAGTTGGCGATATCGCAAACAACTTCAAAGCGTAGCATCCCCCTCGGAGGCGGCCCATACAGGAGCACGCGACACCCGCGCAATGCGGGCCGAAGATACCCCGAGTGGATGCGAAACCTCCCACACACCAGACCCATCGGCCAGAACACCCCCGAATAAGCCGATCACGCGAATCGCAACCTCAAATTAACAACGCGGCCCACTTGATTTTTCGGAGGTCTTGAATGTGGTAGGATAGCGCTGAAGACAATCAATCACCTCGGCGACGAGGTGATGAAAGTGTTTCGACTTGGTCGGTATAGGTCGACTTGGATTGGATACCGTTGAACCAGAAAATATTGAGAAGCTCTGATCTCCCAGGTTGTGTTTGGGACAGTATTGCTCGGGCACTTCGAATTCCCGATCAATTGTCCAAAGAATACTGCGACATGCTTAAAGAAAATAATCTGTACAGTATGGCATTTGCCAAGACACCGGGTGACGGTGCGGTAGGAGGGATAAAGGATGAGCATACGAAAGAGCATTTTGCGACCAGATTCCCAACGTCTTCAGCGCGTATTCAAGCAGTATTGCTTGATCCTTGGAGCGAGCTCGGCGCGGCTTCAGACGTGCTACTCACATCCTTCTCTGGCGGCCGGATTGGATTGCTCGACATTCCGTGTGGCGCGTGTGCCAGTTCAATAAGTCTACTCGCGACACTCGCTGCCTTACGCGAGTCGGGAGTCGTTCCACGCCAACCGCTCTACGTATGGATTTTGTCCGCTGATATATCAGACCTTGCACGAAGCTACGCAAGTATTTTAATGGACAAAGTCCGAGATTCGCTGGAGAAACAGGGGATTCATGTCCACCAGAGATTTGAATCGTGGGACGTTCAAGATTCTCTGTCAAATACTGCCTTAATTGATGCTTGGATTCGCTGGATAGATGATTGCGACGAGCGATTCGTTCTAGTCACCAATTTCTCCGATTTTCTCGGCGACGACACTCGCTTCAAAAGGGCAGAAGAACGTCTGGGTGAAGTATTTCGCTGGGCGTCCATGCGGCAGGCCAAGGTACTATGGGTCGAACCACAAACCACAAAGGCTTCTAGGTTCTTGGATAAGCTGATCTCTTGGTTTCAGAATAAGGTTCCGCGCCTCATTAGGAAAGATATCAGTACCCATGCAGACGGGGCGCTACAAACAAAGGTGAACTATATGCACCCCATCACTAAGCTCGGAACTACACGCGTGCGTTCCAGCGTAATTCGATTAGAAGTTGGTGAAAATTGAAAGGCGCTCCAGAGACACTCGCCGCGCGCGCCGTAAATCAATATCGCAGACGGGATATTATTGGGTTCCTCGGGGCTCGAATTTATCTTGATCCGTGCTGCTCTCGCCGTGACATTTGGGCCACTGATGTCGCATCCACGCTTTCCGGACGAGAGTCGAAAGCCAATTACCACACGTCATATCACTTCAAAGAACACGACGAAGAAAGCCGCGGATTTCGTTATCGGGTACTCCATATACCTAGCCCCAATGAGATTCTTGCGGAGACAGCACTCCTATGGACATGTGCGGAGGCCGAAGGTGCATTCGGGAATTCCCCGTCAGTATACAGCTACCAACTCGCCCGAGGAAACGATCGGCGGGGCATTTTCGTTCCCTACTTTGAGGGATTTCGTCAGCGACATGCGGAAATTGCCCGCATGGCACGTTCCCTCAAGAATGGCATTGTCGTATATACCGATATAAGAAAGTTTTACCCGTCTATTCCTGCCGAAACCGCGAGACAGGCATGGCATGATACAGCGAAGTCGTGTCAGCTCCCGGGCCTAGCTGAGCGTCTTGGTCAGCGATTGCTCGACAACCATAGCGCTGTAGAGGACTCGAACGCACATGGTATCTTAACCGGGCCGATGTTTTCTCATGTTGTAGGAAATCTCGTCCTAAGAAACATCGATTCTGAAATGCGCCAGATACTGCCGGACGGATACTTTCGGTATGTAGATGATTTCGCATTGGTTGGAAAACGTCGAGCAGTGATCGATGCGGAAAAGCGCTTAGCTGATCTGCTCGATGATATCGGATTGAGCGTAAACAGAGACAAGAGGCTTGAGGTATCCACCCGTGATTGGCTGGTCGGTGCGGATGACTTTATGAATGAGCATCATCCAGTTTCCTGGATGACCTTTGTCGGAGGAATGAAGCAACTACTGATTACTAAACCGGCATTGGCGAAAACCCTGAAAGACAATCTCGAAGTCAACGGTTTTCGCATTTCTCCGTTGAACTATTCAGACGCGGTTCGAGAGAGAAGATTTATTCGACGGTTTTATGAGCTTCATCTGAAGCGCTGGTACCAGTCTATTCTGCGCAACCTGAATCCTCACGACCTTATAGTAGAAGCCATTGAACTCAGATCGCGTTATGAAGGCGATTTTGAGACAGCGATTAATGGATCCGATACCTTAGAGGGCTTTGAGCGAAAACGCCGGATCCACCGCCTACGCCGCCTATGCAGTCGACTCATCTACTTGGCGTCGCCGAAGAAGCTCAGACACATTGCGACATCACTCGCGGCGCTGCCTGAAATGGCACTCTACTCCGCCGTGTTTGATGCGCTTGACAGAAGGGACATTAGCAACTTGCTTCCATATGGAGCCAATGCGGCTCACTCGGTCGCCCAGGCATTGTTATCGTCGCGTCCGCCGTTGAAGTGTACGTTGGACGACTGGACGGATGCCTCTCGCCAAGCGCGGGCCGTTTTCGTCGCACACGGTTTTTCGATTGATGGAAGTTCACCTGTCGACGCCAGTGAAATGGAGCAATTCTGCGCATGGAAAGGACATTCAATAACGGGACCCGGACCGTCGTCTACTTACTTTGGTGAACTGATTACCCTTCATGGTTTCGGAGAGTGCCGAAGGCATGACGAGCTTCTTGCGCACGCCTATGACATCGACGATGAGGTCGTCCTCGATATGGGGACATTGCTTGAACAGTCTTACTGAACCGACATTTGGAAAGCGAATGATTTCTGTTTTCGACCATTCGACTACGACCTTCGAAAGCCTGGCGCGACTGACCGGTGAGAACAAGTGTATTTTGAGAGCGAAGTTTTTCAAAAGCAAGCGTTTAGCCGCATGCCAGGCCGCCCGATCGACGCCATTTGTCCTTAATTTGCTATTACGCCTTCCCGCCAACGCAAAAGGCGATCCCCGCAAATTCGAGGATCGCCTTTATTTTCAATGGTGGGCGAGGCGGGAATCGAACCCGCACGCGCTTGCGCGCAACGGATTTTAAGTCCGTCGTGTCTGCCGATTTCACCACTCGCCCGGGATGAACCCCGCAGACGCCGGTAAAATCCTTCGATTTCCCAGCGTCGAGGGGGTTGCGCGCGGACTATAGCGCAGGCCCCGCCACCGGCGCAACTGCGGGGCGCCTGCGTTGATTCCGGGGCCGGGGCCTCCGCCGCAAGACCCGCCGCCACCATTCGGCGCCAACGCCTCCCGGCCCCGCAATTTACGGCTTTTCCTTCAATTCCGGCAAATCGACGCCCGGTACGCCGTTCGATTTCCGGACAGCGCCCGCGCCAGCCCGAATTGTTACTTTTTTGCTAGGCATTCCGGAACTTCTGTGGCAGAATGGGGATGTACTTGATAGCGGGACTGCGGGACGGGCGCCTGGTTAGAGGGCCTTTGTGTATGCATGAGAAGTTTCGAGAATCCTGGAAAGCCGCCTCCTATGTCGGAGCCGGACTTATGGGGGACTTCCCCGGGCGCGAGATGGAAATCTCCTACCAATACCGCGACCACGTCGAACAGACCGTGTGCCACGTCAAGGACGCGGGGCGCGTTATTGAGCAGTATTGCAAAAAATTCCCCCTCGCCACGGTCTACTACCATGGATCGGAGGGGTACGAGTTCCTCGCGCAGGTCCGCTGCCACTGCGGCCACGAGAAATCCCGCGGCTGCTGCCGCGACGGCAACCACCACCGCGCGAAGATTCTCGTGAGCCTCGTTCCGGTGGCGCAGGATGCCGGGGCGCAGGCGCTGGACGGCTGATCGTCCCATCCGGGTGCGGTTGCATTGCCGGCGGCGGGGCGTTAAGCTCATCCCCATCGCGCGGGATGGGCCGGCGGGCGTTCGTCGGGCCGGACCCCGGCGCAGGGCAGGCGCACAGGAAAACCGATCCCGATGACCGAAAAAATCGTTAAGAGCGATACCGAGTGGCAGTCCCAATTGACCCCGGAGCAGTACCGCGTCACCCGCCTCAAGGGCACCGAACGCGCCTTTACCGGGGCCTACTGCGACGAGAAGAGCGCGGGGGTGTACCAGTGCGCCTGCTGCGGGCAGCCCCTGTTTCACTCGGACCACAAGTTTGACTCCGGCACCGGCTGGCCCAGCTACTACCAGCCCGTTTCCGAGCAGGCCGTCGAGCGCGAGGAAGACACCAGCTTCGGCATGCGCCGCACCGAGGTCCATTGCAGCCGCTGCGACGGACACCTGGGCCATGTCTTCCCCGATGGCCCGGCTCCGACCGGCCTGCGCTACTGCATCAATTCGGCCTCGCTGGTGCTCGATCCCGAGTCCTGATCCCGGCGCTTGCGTTCCCCGCCGCCATCCCCTATGATGCCCGCACCGGGCCCCAGCCCCCCTCTACCAGGAGATCCGCACGTGAGTGAAATAAGCTTCCTCGATGGTGTCAACCGGTATTACGGCCTGGCCGAAAAGACCCTCGACCTCCCCCCGGGGCTCGGCGAGAAAATAAAACTCTGCACCTCCGTCTTCATGGTCCGCTTCCCCATCGGCTTCCGCGACGGCTACCGCGTCTTCACCGGCTGGCGTGTCGTCCACAGCGAGCACTACCTACCCGTCAAGGGCGGCATTCGCTACGCCCCCCAGGTGGACCAGGAGGAGGTC
Organism: Candidatus Hydrogenedentota bacterium; assembly: GCA_019637335.1. NCBI lineage: Bacteria > Pseudomonadati > Candidatus Hydrogenedentota > Candidatus Hydrogenedentota bacterium. The sequence continues at coordinate 40,844 of JAHBVV010000023.1, forward strand.
GAAGCCCTCGCCGCGCTGATGTCCTATAAATGCGCTATTGTGGATGTTCCTTTTGGCGGCGCCAAGGGCGCGCTGCGCATCAACCCCAAAGAATTCGACGCCAGCGCGATTGAGCGCATTACGCGCCGCTTCGCCCGGGAACTCGCGAAAAAGGGATACATCAGCCCCAGCCTCAACGTGCCCGCGCCGGACATCGGCACCGGCGAGCGCGAGATGGCCTGGATGGCCGACGAATACCGGCGCATGGACCCGACCGACATCAACGCGATAGCCTGCGTCACGGGAAAGCCCGTGAGCCAGGGCGGCATCGCCGGCCGAAGCGAAGCCACCGGCCGCGGCGTCCAGCTCGGCCTTCGCGAGTTTTTCCGCCATCCGGAAGACGTCAAGGAAGCCGGCCTCGAAGGGGGCCTCTCCGGAAAACGCATCATTATCCAGGGCCTCGGAAAGGTAGGCTACCCCGCCGCCAAACTCCTCCAGGAGGAGGACGACGCCCGCATCGTCGCCATACTTGAGCACAATAGCGCCCTCGTCAACCCCCAGGGCATCCACGTGGAAGCCGCCCACCGCTGGCTCCGCGAACACGGCTCCTTCGATGGCTTCGACGAGGGAACCGCGATGCCCGCCAATCCCGCCCTGCTCGAAGAGGAGTGCGACATCCTGATCCCCGCCGCCATGGAGGGACAGATCACCGCGGAAAACGCCGGGCGCATCAAGGCCCCCCTGATCGCGGAGGCCGCCAATGGCCCCATTACCTACCGCGCCCACGAAATCCTCCAGAAACACGGCAAGACCATCATCCCCGACATCTACCTGAACGCGGGCGGCGTCGTCGTCTCCTACTTCGAATGGATCAAGAACCTTTCCCACATCCGGCTCGGCCGTCTGGGCCGCCGAGCCGATGAGGCCCGCGGCGGGCACGTCGTCGCCGCGCTCGAGGAATTGACCGGCAAGGAAGTACCGGCCTACCTCGCCCGCCGCATCCGACACGGGGCCGACGAGCTCGATCTCGTGCGCTCCGGCCTCGACGACACCATGCGCGACGCCTACCAGCAAATTCGCGAGGTCTATCGCGTCCACGACGACATCCCCGATCTCCGAACCGCCGCCTATCGCCTCGCCATCGAGCGCATCGCCCGGGCGAACATGGAGATGGGCGTGTAACCCCACCGGTGTTTCGCGACCGGCCTGCCCCCTGGGCTACAATGCACCGGCGCGCGCTACGCCGCGCGCACCCCTTTCCCCCATATCGGCGCGATATCCCCGCGCCCGAAAGACCCGCGAATGAAAACCGAATTGCTCATGATCGGCACCGAACTCCTGCTCGGCCAGATACAAGACACCAACAGCACCTGGATCTCCCAGGTCCTCGCCGAACACGGCATCGACTGTTTCCAGAAAACCACCGTCGGCGACAACCGCGCGCGAATTCTCGGCGCGCTGGACGCCGGCCTCACCCGCAGCGATGTCATCCTCTGCAGCGGCGGCCTCGGCCCAACCGAAGACGACATCACCCGCGAGTCCATCGCCGCGCTGCTCGACCGCCCGCTCGTCTTCCGCCCGGAATTGTACGGCGCCATCCTCGAACGCTTCGCTGTCCTCCAGCGCGCCCCCACCGAGAACAACAAAAAGCAGGCGGCCCTCCCCGAAGGCGCCATCCCCATCGAAAACCCCCACGGCACCGCCCCGGGACTCATCGTGGAAGATCCGCGCGGCATCATCATCTGCATGCCCGGCGTCCCCCACGAACTCAAGCCCATGCTCGTCGAGCGCGTGCTCCCCTGGCTCAAGAAACGCTTCGGCATCGGAGGCGTGCTCTACTCGCGTGTACTCAAGGTCTGTGGCGTCGGCGAATCCCGCATCGACGCGGAAATCGGCGACCTCATGAACGCCCATTCCAACCCCACCATCGGCCTCCTCGCGTCGCCGGAGTTCGTGCGCATCCGCCTCACCGCAAAGGCCCCCACCGAGAACGAGGCCCGCGCCCTCATCGAGCCCGTCGCGCGCGCCGTGTACGATCGCCTGCCCGGACAGATCATGGGCGAGGGCGACGACACCCTCGAGGAAAAAACCGCCGGCCTGCTGCGCGATCGCGGCCACACCATTTCTGTTATAGAAACCTTCACTGGAGGTATGATAGCGCAGCGTTTGCTCCTCGCCGATCCTGCCCGCGTCACCGAGGGCGTCATCCTCGGACCCGGATCACGCGAGTACAATACCGAAAATTTCGTTGACCTCGGCCGCAATCATATGCTACGATCCGGGGCTATAGCTGCGTTGGTGTGCACGTACAGCGCGGTCGATGCGACCGCCCGGGTGTTCTTCATTACCCCCGGGGAGCACACTACTTGGGACCTGCCTGTGGCGGGTAGCGGTATACGCGCCCAGGTCCGACTCACAGTGAGCATACTGGAGCAATTACGACGGCATCTTATTTTGCAGTAACCTGGCCGTTCCCATGGGGTGAACCTTAATCACCGCGCGATAGCCCCCTTCCCTCCGGGCATCGCATCGCCCCGCACTTTTCTTACTTCGCACTATTGCAAACAATGATTGCGTAGCGAATTTGAGCGGATTCGAAACAATCCTTCGATCCGACACAAGACAAACCGTTTCAAAACGGAGCAAAGCAACACATGTTTGAGTTAATTGCGCTGATGATTCTGTCGCAGCAACCCGTTCAGCCGCAAGCCGTTGGCGTCGCCTCCTACTACACCGTCGCAAGCAGCAGCGGAATCACCGCCTCCGGCGAACCCATGCGGGATGACCTCCTCACCTGCGCCCTGCCCGATGGCGAATTTGGCGACTTCTACCTCTTCGTGGCCGAAAACGGAAATTCCGTCGTCTGCCGCCTGAACGACCGCGGCCCCTTCGTCAAAGACCGCGTCGCCGACCTCTCCCTCGCCGCTATGCGCTCACTGGACGCCCAGGCCGGCCTGGTCAGCGTCGCCATCTACCATCTCGGCCCCAATCCGCCGCCGAATCTGCCTGGCCTGCGCTAATCCGCACTATTCTCAGCCTGCTCTGAAATTACACGTCGCAGCATCACCACAACCGCCTCACACAAACCAGAACACAGAATCTCTGGAAAGGAATTGGCAAAGGCTGGGAGCGCAGGCGTCCCCGCCTGCCAGGCGGCGAAGCCGCCGTCCATTTTCATCCTTAATGGGTGACGCAACGCGCCATAAACGGCTGTACCCGCCCCGCGTTGTATACCCACTCGATTTTCGCTACACTGGCGCTTCGTTAAATCCGAACGCTGAACCCAACGAAAATCGAGAAAGGGTCTTGCCATGCCCGCGCGCCGTGTCGCCACCTTCGCCCTCCTGATCGCTTCCCTCTTCCCCGCCGTCGCAACCGGCGAAAAGGACGGGGACGCAGGCATGCCCGTCGTCTTTGAAGCCGATTTCTCCGGCGACCTCGCCGCCTGGACCATGACCGACCCCGAAGCCTGGACCATTATCCAGGAAGAGGGCGACGGAAGACTCGCCCTCGTCGCGCAGAGCAAATACGAGCCCCCCGTGCGCTCCCCGCTCAACATCGCCCGCATCGCCGATCTCGAGGTCACGGATTTCGTCCTCGACGTCGAAGCGAAACAGACCGGCCGCGAATACGGCCACCGCGATCTCTGCTTCTTCTTCGGCTACCAGGGCCCCGCCCACTTCTACTACGTGCACCTCGCTAGCGTCGCCGACGATCACGCCAACTCCATCTTCCTGGTCAACGGCGAACCCCGCGTGAGCATCGCCCAGAAACGCACCACCGGCACCGACTGGGCCGACGGCTATCACCGCATCCGCATCGCGCGCGACACAAAGGCCGGCACGATCAAGGTCTACTTCAACAACATGGACGAGCCCGTCATGGAAACCGTGGACACCACCTTTCTCCACGGCGGCATTGGTCTCGGCTCCTTCGACGACACGGGCCACTTCGACAACGTGGAAATTCGTGGGACGCTACACACGCCCGCGGAATAGCGGACGCGTCCACCGCGGCGGAGTCGTTTGCATACTATTGGCGTGAAGCGCTGACCGATGATTCGTTTGGCCGATCGATGGTGCGGGCTTTCAGCCCTTCACAAGTTTGGTCCCTCGATTCATGGGGCAACGCCCCATGCTGGTATAGATCGGACCTTCGGCCCTGAAAAAAAACAGGACCATCTTTGGCGCCAAAGGCGCCACCCATACCAGCCTGGGCCAAAGGCCCAGGTAAATGGCGAAAAGATTTGGCCAGGGCTGAAAGCCCGTACCATAAAATTTGGAGCGGGTTACAAGGCGCTAATTGGAATCGGCAACTGCACGTGCTCGCCAATCGGTAATATCAGAACTGCACCCATTCTATCCGCCCGCTACACGGCGCCGTAAAGCGCTCGCATCTCTGTGTCGTGCACCTGGTTCAGCCCGTGCGCATTGGCGGCGCGCCGCCGCGTGGCCTCTTCGTTCTCCAGAACGTACGCCACCACCTCGTTCGGCTCCGCGAGCCACACATCGTCTCCGCCGAGTTCCTGTACCGCCGCGAACCGCGCGCGCAACTCCTCCGTTGTGCAGTCCTTCGCGGGGTGTATCGGCGTTCCCGGCATCGGCGAATGGCAGTAGTCCACCACCCAGCCATGGAGCGCGCGGGCCTGCTGCAGGCGCTTCCACGGATCGAACACGGAATAAAAAGGCCCGGGATAGGCCGTGTGCAGCGGGCAGCGACCCAACCAAAGTAGATCGGTGTCAAACGTATTCACCCAGTCGTAGATGGTGAATATCGCGTGATAGCCCGCCCCCGGCGCCGCCGCAATGGAGGGCGGGTGCCCGTGGTTGCTCCCGGGCACCGTGAAAATCGGTATCTCAACGCCCAGCGCATCCGCCAGCACCTTCCGCGCCTCCGCCACCTCCACCGCCGCGTTCTCCGCCGTCACACCCACGTGCGTCATCGAATGGCACGACGCCCCCCAGCCCTCCGCAATCAAATCCCGCATCTGCCCCGGGCTCAGGATCATCATCCCGTCGTAGCTGCTCCCCGGAACGTCCCGCTTCACCCCAAGCTGCGACGAAACCAGCGCCACGTGTCCCGGTATGCCAAATTCCCGATGGATGGAAACCGTATAGCGCAGCAGATCCTCGCACCCCTCGTCATAGGTGATCGAATACACCCACTTCTTGCCCCCCTTCCACGGGCCCGCGGCCTCGCCCGCGGCGCTTCCGGCCACGGCAACCCCGGCGGCCGCGCCGCCAATCGAGAGAAACGTCCGTCTGTCCATACGATAGTCCTCCTGGCGCAACACGCGCGACCCAGGCCCAGTGGATTTCCCGGCCCGCGCCTGTAGTCCCTGTAGTCCCTGTAGTCCCTGTAGTCCCTGTAGTCCCTGTAGTCCCTGTAGTCCCTGTAGTCCCTGCAGTCCCTGTAGTCCCTTATTCCGCCTCGCCGTCCGCACCCCTGATCCACGAAACCTGCGTTATCAGCTGGTTCAAGCTCGCAAACGAAATCGCCGCGTTCGTCGCATACGCCGGCGAACTGTTCGCAGGAAACGTCGCCAGCGTCGCATCGCCCACGAGGAACACATTGAAGTCCTTCGAAAAGTTGTCGTAGCCGCAGGTCGTGCTCTTGTAGCACATATCCGTGGCGTAGCCCGTAAGCAGAATATGGCGGATCCCGTGTTCCTTTAGAAAGTCCCGGATCGCCGGATAGCCGTCGGCGTCGTAGTGCACCACATCGTTCGGATCCACCTCGATCGTGTCCACCACCGGCACCGGAAGCTCCCAGAAGCCCGGGCCGTTGTAGTGATCGCCGGAATCCAGGCCGGGAAACTGCTTGAAGTAGTCGACCACCGGCAGGTCGTCCCCGAGCATCAGCGTCTCGGGCAGGTCCCCCGCGTTGTAGTCAAACCCATTCAATATCGCCGCAAGTTCCTTCTTTCCCTCCGCGCGCTCCTCGGGCGTGGGACTCTTCCGGATCGTCCGGTAGATCTTCGCCAGCACCGGCTTTTCGTCCGCCCGCTGGCTGTACACCACCATCCCCACCTTCTCCCGCCATTGCTTCAGGAAAGGATTCAGCACGTCCCGGATGTGCAAGTGCGAGATGTGGTTCTTCGTCGGCGTGCAGAAATCCGCCACGCCCGCCGGCTCCGGCGTGCGCCAGCCCTGGTCGTCGTCGATCGCCCACGGGTGCACCACCACAATCGCCGTCTCCTTCGCGCGCAGGTGGTTGGGCATTTCGATGATCCCGCGCGCGTTGTAGGAAAAGCGCCACGCGCGCACGTGCAGGTCCGCGCCCGCGTCCTTCACCAGCGCCGGCGCCGCGTAGCGCGTCTCCTCGATCACCGGTTGCACATACTGCGGGAAATCCGCCAGGATCGGCGGCGGATCCCCCAGCTTTGTCAGGGTATTGTGATAAACCGGCGCCGCACCCCGGATCGTGTCTTCATTCTGGAGTTCCGAACGTCCCGAGGTGGGCCCACCCGCGTGCGCCGACGGTTCCGGCGCCTGCAAGTACGCAAACAAATCCCGCACCTCGTCCGGGCTGAGCGCGCCGAGTATCCCCTCGGGCATTAGCGAAATCCCCGCCTCGCGGATCTCTTCCACATCGCCCATCGGGATCGTCGTCGTCGCGCCATTGGCGTTCAACAGGGTCACGCTGCCCGGACTGCGCTCCGATACAATACCGTTGTAGAACCCGCCATCCGACGTTTCCACCAGGAACTGCACGTACTCCTTCCGCACCACCATGTTCGGATTCACGATGCTTCCCAGCATGTACTCCGTGTCCATCCGGTTGCTCTGCGTCAGGTCCGGACCCACCGTGAAACCCTGACCGAAGAACGCGTGGCACTGCGCGCAGTTCGCCGCATACACCGCCGCGCCCCTCACCGGGTCGCCCGGTTTCGCGCGCAGGTCGTTGTTCAGCCGGCGCATTTCCGCCAGCAGAAACTCCGGCGTGCCGCCGCTGACGCTGCCCCAGTGTTTCCGCACCAGCGCGTCCAGCGCCGCGTCCCCGTGCTGCGCCACCCGGCGCAACTCCGAAACGGGCACGTCCTCCGCCCGGACCGACCCGCGCTCCACCAGCGCCAGAAAGCTCCCCGTCCACGCCGCGCGGCTCAGAAGCGCCTGGCGCGCCGGCCCCTGCAACCCCGCCGGCAACGCCGGATACGCCTCGGCTAGCGCCGCGCCCACCTCCGGCTCGTTCACGCGGCGAAGCGCGTCCAGCGCCGCGCCCCGAAGCGCCAGCGAGCCGTCCGCCACCGTAATGGCGAGCAGTTCCTCGGCCATCGCGTCCCCCGCCGCGCGCGAAACCGTGTCCAGCAGCGTGCGCCGAGTTTCCTCCGACGCCGCCGGATTGCGCACCGCCGCGAGCGCGGCCTCGAGCGCGGGCGCATGCCCCAGCTGCGCCGCAATCGCCAGCCGGCCCGCGTCGTCCGGCGCGTTCTCCCACAGGGCGATTAAATACCCCTCAAGCGCCGGCGAAAGCGCCGCGGCCTGCCGCCGCGCGGGCGTGTCCTCCACCGCGGCCTCGGAAAACTGATCGTAAAGCGCCCCGCGCATGTCGCTCGCCGCGCGGCCCTCCCGGTCCGCCAGGCCCGGCGGAATCGCCGCGAGCAGGGTCTCCAGCCGGCCGCTTGGCTCGCTTTCGCGGAGCAGCCGCGCGCAGACATCGTCCCACGCGGGCGCACCCTCCGCCACCAACCGACGCACCAGACGGGGCAGCACAAACGTATCCGCGAGCGGACCGCGCGCCGCAAGCAGGGCATCAAGGTGTTCGCCCGCCTGCGCGGCGTGCTTCTCCAGCCCCCACCAGACCAGCAGCGGAACAAACAGGTCGTCGGTATCCGATGCCCCCGCCAGCAGGCCGGACACCGTCGCAAGCCCCGACCCCGGCGCCAGGCGCTGCGCCGTCGCGGCAAGCTGCGCCTGCACGCGCACGTCCGATTCCCGCGCCGCGAGCGCCGATACCGCGGCCGACGCTTCAGCCGACGGCGCCCCGTGATCCGCCAGCAGACGCGCACCCCAAAGCCGGAACGCATAATCATCGTCGTCGAGAAGATTCACCAGGTGGCGTTCTTCGAGCTGCCCGCTCGCGTAAAGCGCCCAGAGGCTCTCCAGGGCCCGCTCGCGATCGCCCCGCTCGTCGGCCTGCCGCGCCAGAGCGGGCGCAATGTCATCCGTGTTGCGCGTGGCGAGCAACACGCGCGCGCGCCGGGCAAACCACGCATTCTCGTGGCCCAGCAGTTCCGCCAGCGCCGCGTTGTCATACTCGCGCAGATCAAACGCCGGACTCACGGGATGGTTCTCCGGCGCGATCCGGTAGATGCGCCCGTTCGACTTGTCCCACGAGGCGTCCGGATCCGGATGCGCCATCCGCGCGTCGTGCCAGTCACACACGTACAGCGCGCCGTCCGGGCCCGTCGTCAGATCGCTCGGCGCAAACCAGGTGTCGTTGCTGTCCAGCACCGTGCCGCCATGTATCGACTCAAACGTGGCCCCGTGCGGGGTCACCGTGTGCCAGTACACCGTGTGCGACAGCAGATTGGCCGCCACGTAGCTCCCGGCATACGGCGCGCCGAGCGCCCCGCCCCGGTAGATGTGACCGCCCACCGCCACGTGGCCGCCGGTGGCGTCGTGGTGGGTTACGTGATCGAAGTAGCCATACGTAAACGGATTGTGCAGGTCGCCGTGCTTCCCGAAGCTCTTCCAGTAATAGCCCCCCTGGATCCCGTGGATCATGATATACGGCCCGAAATTCGTGCTCGCCAGGAGTTGCCCGTCCGCGTCGAAGTCCAGCCCCCACATGTTTCCGCCGCCCTCGCAAAACAGTTCGAACGCCTTTGTCCGCGGGTGGTAACGCCACACGCCCTGCTGGAACTCGATCCCCCGGATATTCGCCGTCACCGTGCTCCCCTGGTTCCCATACAGCCAGCCGTCCGGCCCCCAGGTCAGCGAATTCGCCACCGAATGCGCGTCCTCCATCCCGAATCCAGTCAGACAAACCTCCGGATCGCTGTCGGGCACATCGTCACGATCACGATCCGGATAGAACAGCAGATAGGGAGCCTGGAGTATAAAGACGCCGTCATAGCCGAACGCCAGCCCCGACGCCAGGTTCAGCCCGCTCACAAAATCCTTCTCGGATTCCGCAACGCCATCCCCGTCCGCGTCAATCAGAATCGTCACGCGGTCCGCCCCCTTCGGCCCGTGCGGCGGCGCTTCCGGAACGCGATCGTACGTCGTCCGGGAGTAGCGGTCCACCGAAACCCGCTCCAGCCCCTCCGGATTCGGGTATTGCAGGTACTGGACCACCCAGAGCCGGCCCCGGTCGTCAAATTCTATCGCCACCGGCTGCCGCACCATCGGCTCCGCCGCGTACAGCGAAACCGAAAGCCCGTCCGGCACGGACATCTTCGACGCCGCCTCCCCGGGCGCGTACCCCTGCGCCGCCGACCGCGCCGAAAACACCAATCCAATCAACAGCGCCACAAGCGCGGCGAACGAGGACAATCCACGGCACACTGCAAACATAAGACCCTCCTGCGGGTGCGACGCCTGTCGGCGCGCCCGGAAAACCCCACCGCTGCGACAGGGCCACTCCACGCGCCGGTAGCCAGTGTACCCCCGCAAGACCGCAAGAAATCAAGCCGCAAATCCCACCCATCCCCATCCCCATCCCCATCCCCATCCCCATCCCCATCTCCATCCCCATCCCCATCTCCATCCCCATCCACCCTTCCCCCTTCCCCCTTCCCCCTTTCCGCCTGCGGCGGACGTGCCGCACCTTCACCCTTCACCCTTCACCCTTCACCCTTCACCCTTCACCCTTCACCCTTCACCCTTCACCCCCCCGGACTTGCGGCGCATACCGGAAATCGGTACTATGCGGGAATATCGCGAGCCAGGCACACCCCGCGGCGCCGCCGGCATTCCCGGCGCTGAAGGCAGTAGACGTGACCGGGAGCGGCGCGGTTCGCGGCATGGCTCCATGCAGCGCATCATTTTCTACTCCCCAGCAAACCCCGGGCGCTCGCGCCTCGTTCCTCCTGGAAAGGATCGCAATGAAGATCGGTGTCCTGTCGACCAGCCCCCGCATATACTCCACCGCCCGCCTCGTGCAGGCCGGTAGGCAGGCCGGTCACGAGATGCGCGTAATCAACCACAAGCGCTGCTACATGAGCATCGCCTCAACCAATCAATCCGTCCACTATAAGGGGGAATCGATCGACGACCTCGACGCCGTGATCCCCCGGATCGGAGCCTCCGTCACCTTCTACGGCACCGCCGTGCTCCGCCAATTCGAAATGATGGGCGTATACCCCCTCAACGAAAGCGTCGCCATTACCCGCTCCCGCGACAAACTCCGCTCCATGCAGCTGCTCGCCCGAAAGGGCATCGGCCTGCCCGTAACCGGATTCGCCCGCGAACCCGACGATATCTCCGACCTCATCGAGATGGTCGGCGGAGCCCCCCTCGTCGTCAAGCTCCTCCAGGGCACCCAGGGCATGGGCGTCGTCCTCACCGAGACCAAAAAGGCCGCCGAAAGCGTCATCCAGGCCTTCTACGGCCTCGAAGCCAATATCCTCGTCCAGGAATTCATCAAGGAAGCCGACGGGGCCGATATCCGCTGCTTCATCGTAGGCGACAAGGTCGTCGGGGCCATGAAACGCCAGGCCGCGGCGGGAGAATTCCGCTCCAACCTCCACCGCGGCGGCACCGCCTCCCTCGCAAAGATCACCCCGCAGGAACGCGCCGTCGCCCGCCAGGCCGCCAAAGTCATGGGGCTAAACGTCGCCGGCGTCGACATCCTCCGCTCGAACCACGGCCCCGTCGTGATGGAGGTAAACTCCTCCCCCGGGCTCGAAGGCATCGAAACCGCCACCGGCAAGGACATCGCCAGCGCGATCATCAAGTTCATCGAAGAGAACGCGCGCCCCGGAAAAACCGGCACCAAGGGGCGCGGATAAGCCTAAGGCGGAAACGGCGGCGCGCAACCGGGTAACGCGCAGCGCCCCACAAAAAGAAGCACCGTTCTGATACGCGGCGAAAGCGGGGAGCACGGCGGGGTTACTGCCACGAAAACTTCATAGGGCGCCACGGGCGCCACGTTCAAGCTCCGCGGCTCCGCCGCGAAGGCTTGAGCGTGCGAGACTCCAGTAAAGCGCCAACAGTCAGGAGTCAGGGGCAGTTTTTCATTCTTAACGGGTGACGCAATGCGTCATGAAAGCCTGCTCTGAAAAAAAGCCTCGGCATCACCACAACTGCCTCATACAAACCAGACTACGACATCTCCCCCAAGGAAGCGTCAAAGGCTGGGAGCGCAGGTCGAAGACGCGCCGTGGTGGGCGTCCCCGCCTGCCAGGCGGCGGAGCCGCCGTCAATCTTAATCCTTAACGGGTGACGCAATGCGTCATGAAAGGCTGTACCGCAACGCGCATAAACGCGAGGCCAGGAAGGCGCTTCGGAGAGAGGGAGAAAAGATGGAGGCGGCACCCGGATTCGAACCGGGGGTAAGGGCTTTGCAGGCCCCTGCCTTACCACTTGGCCATGCCGCCTCGGGGATGGGAAGTATAGTCCAGCGCCGTCCGGCAAGTCAAACCCAATCGCAAATCGGCCTGAACTACCCTTCAGGAGGTCAGGCATCCTTGCCTGGCCCGTCGCCACAACCGCTTCCCGCCACCGCCCCCCGATCCTCCCCAATAAAAGCGCGCCCGGCGCCCTCCGAAGAGGATGCCGGACGCGCCGTACCGAACCTTTCTCTTACAGCCAACCGATTACATGCGGCCGAAGATCCCGTGTACCTTGCTGGTCGGGAACTTGTTCTGCGGGTACTTCATGAACTCGACGTGGCCGTCCATGAACATGATGTTATTACCGCCCGGCAGGTGGTTGAACCGCTCGCGGTAACGCTGAGTCGTATTGCTGATAACGAAACGGTCCCACATTACCGGCACTTCGCTCTGCGCTTTCGCGCTGCTGCCGGGGTTGTTGATATCCGTGATCAGAAAGCGCTCCACGCCCTCGCGCAACCGCATGAACGTCGTGCCGCCGGCCGTGCCAGACACCACCGGGCTCGTGGCGCCCACGTTGGCCGCCGCAACCGCATTGTCTACCGTGGTCTGTAGCGTCGCCTGCGGGATCACGCTGAAAGGGTTGTAATCGCTGTTCAGCGCGTTGTCCATCGTATCGAGATACTGCTGAAAACTCGGATCCGACGGTGTCACATTCCCGCCGCCGATCGGAAGGCGCGTCTGCGAATACGTGTCCATGGAAACCATGAACGCGGCCCACGCGCCGTCCGTGTCAAGCAGATAGCCGTAGTAGTAATAGCTGTGCTGCTCGGCGTTACCGACCTTCGCCACGTCAAGTTTACCATAGTTCGGATCCGTCACGCAGTCATTCTGGCAATAGGCGCCGCCCGGGCATACCAGGGAAGCTGCCTCATCCGCGGCGTTCACCGAAGAGGGGCAGATGATGAGATTCAGATCCGTCACGTATTCCGGATAAACCGACGGCATCCACACGCCGCCGCGAACGCGGCCGGGACGCCATTCGCACGCCGCATTGCGCGCATACGCCTGGTTGAGCAGACGCGGAAAGCGTTCGCCCTGGCTCTCGTTCGCGTACATCTTGAACACGAGCGACCACTGCTTCAGGTTGTTCTGGCAGCTCGCCCGCCGCGCCGCCTCGCGCGCGCGCGCCAGAGCCGGCAGCAGGATCGCCGCAAGAATGCCGATAATTGCGATCACCACGAGGAGTTCAATAAGCGTGAACCCGCCGCGGCGCGCCTTCTGTGTCTGAGATTTCATGATGTGAGAATTCCTTTTTGATGTGAAATGTACTTGTGTTCAGGGTACTGTGTATAATGTACTGTCGCAGGCGATTCGGACGTCTTCAACACGTGGACATTACCGCCGGATCGAGGCCGGCCTGGCGCGGCCCACTGGCTGCGGGCTGCCTTCATTGGGCTGATACGTGTTAGATCAATCGATACGGTTTCCTCCTGACTCTTCGACTCAACTGGCGTGCCGCCCGACGACCCCGGGATACCGACAACCCGAATATCCCGAATTCCCAACAGCACATTTGTTAGCATAGTGTAAGCGACGCAATTCACCAATGGCCGGAATTGACAATCTTGTCTGCGATTGACTATTCTCGTTCTTCATAGTTTGCACAGTTTATCCGCGCCGCCTCGGCCCGCTTGGCGGTTCACAATACCCCGCAAGCGCCGAGCCTGCCGCTGCCGAGGCGGAGTATACGCGCACTTCGTTTGGGTATGATGTGCGTTTGGTCACTGGAGGGTTTTATTGATTCCAATGCGCGTAGTTGGTAGCGTAGAGTCTCAGGCAGGCAGTCGAAACGTGGAGCAAGGCCCCCTTGTCCAACCATGACACGATAGGCGTCTCGCGCACCCGATTCATCTCGATCCGGCGCTGGCAGGCCGGTCCAGAGTGGCGGCCGCGAGCGCACAAGCATGATTTCCACGAGATTGTTGTGGTGCTGCGGGGCGCCGATCACGCCGTCGTCGAGGGCACGCCCTATGATTGCAGCCCCGGCAACGTGCTGCTCTATCCGCCCGCCTGCCTTCACGAGGAGCGCCAGGCCGGGCCGGATCCGCTGGAGTTTCTCTGCGTCAATTTCGAGTGGGATGACTCCCCGCTGCAGCTGCCCATCCTCCTCCATGACCGCCAGGGGAGGCTCCAGGAACTCGCGCGATGGCTCTACACCGAAGACCGCGCCCGATACGGCCAGCGGGGCGAATTCCAGAACGCCGGCGTCGCATTGCTGGCGGCGGAACTCCACCGGCTCGCCACCAGCCCGCCCGATGATGTCCTCGCGCCGCTCTACGAATACGTCCAGGAGAATCTCGCCGAACCCATAACCCTAGACGGCCTCGCCGAATGCTGCGGGCTCAACAAGTTCCACCTCAGCCGAATGTTCCGCGCGCGCACCGGCTGCACCCCGATGGACTACGTGCGCCAGGCCCGGCTCGACTACGCGCACCGCCTCGTCATGGAGACCACGCTGCCGCTGCGGGAAATCGCCCCGCGCGCGGGCTTCGCCAACGAATACCACCTTTCCCGGCTCCTGAAAGCGCGGTACGGGCGCGGCGCCCGTGAAATACGGCAATCGCGCATGGTCGAGTCCGACCCCGCGTCGTAGCCGCCATTCATAGAGCCACCTCCCGCTGGCGATACAACGCCGGGCGCACCGCCGCGGCCATCGCGGCCGTATCAAGCGGGCGCTCCAGAAACCCGGCCACGCGACAAGAAAACCCGAGGGGATCCCGCACCGCGTCGCCATACCCCGCCCGATGGAAGCGGATATGCGCCTGCGCCGCGAGCCATGCCTTCAAATGCCGCAGGTGCGCTTCAAACAGCGCTATCTCGTCCCCGTGCTCCGCGGGGGCCGCCCCCTGCCCGGCCCGGAACCGCCGCTGCGAGGCCAGAACCTCCCCGAGATTCCGCTCCATAAGCACAATGTCGTATTCGAAATCAGGCGGCAGATCGAAAAGATGTAATGAGATGACCTTCACGGCCCGGCCGCGCGCCGTTTCCAACCACGACGCCTCCCGCGCGATCGCGCGCGCCGGCGCATACTCAAAATAACCGCCCGGGTTGTTAATGTCCGGCGGGCGAGATTCATCCATAAGCAGCGGCATGCCGCCGGCCCCCAGCATGGCCATCATCATGGAGGTGCCGGATCGGGGCAATCCCGATACAACGGTGATCCGCTCCCCGCCACGAAGTTCGCGGTACGGCGGCGTGCTGGATGGGGGCTGCATTCCGAAGTCGAACTCCCGGGACGAAGGCTTACGATCATGCTCCCGCGATCCTAACCGAACGCGCACGGCCGGGGGAAATGGCGATCCCACGCCGCGATTCGTTATCATGCCCGAAACGGCCCGGAATACCCCGGCGCGCGGGAACAATCGGCCCAGGCGCCTGAAGAACAATCTCCCTGGAGTTGGATTGGGATTCCGGGCAACCGCAGGGAACCCAACTCGACAAATCCGGCGCCGCGGGGCAAGGTGCGGCCGCCTGCATGGACCTGAAAGAGATCGCATGGAAGAAGAATTGGTTTCAGCGGAGATAAACACCTATTTCGGACTCGGCTTCCCGGTTAACGCCGAGGCGCGGCAACGCTTCTCCATTGCGCCCGGCCAGGTTCCCATCCTCGAAACCCCCGAAACCGCCATACGCGCCTTGCGGGAACTGGCCGACCGCCTGAACGCGGCCCGGGATTTCTCGATTCCCGGTGTGACCCCCGCCCGTCCGGGCGAACTCGCCGCCATGGGGCTGGTGCTGTCCGTCTTGCGCTATCTGGTCTATCGATACAGCGCCGAGGTCAGCCCCGGTGCCCTGCAAGACGCCCACGAGTGGGCCCGCGTCGAACACGGACCCGACACCGCCGAAATCCCGTTCAACCGCTTCCTCCACCTCTTCCCCGCCGAGCCCGTGTGCGCGGGCCAGCTTCGCCCCGAGGACTTCGTCGCCGGTGACTCCCGGCTGTGGTCCAACCGCGACGCCACCCGCTGCGAATTGCTCTTGCTCTATCTCGCCACCGCGAACCACGCTATGGCCCCCTACCGGCTCCTCTTTGACGACTCCCGGCTCAAACGGGAATCGGAATATGTCACCCTCGTGAGCGCAATGCAGGGCTACCTGCGGAGGCAGCCCCCATTCCCGGGCACGCGCCAGGATCTCATTACCATGCTATATGCGCCGATCCTGGCCGCGCCGGATTCCCTCGAAGGACAGCTACGCTTCATTCGCGACCACTGGACCGCCATACTCCCCGCGTCCTTTCGCGGCAAGCTCGCCTTCGCCTCCGGCGTGCTCCGGGAGGAACAGCGCATGCGCGGCCTGGGCCCGGGACCCGTCTCCGTCCTCGAATTCGGGCGCGGCGACGCCCTCGCCGCCGGCTACGAGGAGCCGGAAGCCTATTCCGTCGATAAAGACTGGATGCCCAACGTCGTGCTCCTGGCCAAGACCGTCTATGTCTGGCTCGACCAGCTTTCCCGGCGCTACGGCCGCCCCATTACCCGCCTCGACCAAATCCCCGACGAGGAACTCGACCGCCTCGCGTCCTGGGGCTTCACCGGCCTTTGGCTCATCGGCATCTGGGAGCGCTCCGAGGCCTCGCGCACCATTAAGCAAAAGATGGGTAATCCCGAGGCCGCCGCGTCCGCCTATTCCCTCTACGACTACATCATCGCCTGGGATCTCGGCGGAGACGACGCCTACAGAAACCTCTCCGAACGCGCCTGGAAACGCGGTATCCGGCTCGCCAGCGACATGGTCCCCAACCATGTCGGCATCTATTCCAAGTGGGTCGTCGAGCACCCGGACTGGTTTATCCAGTCCCCGCACCCCCCCTTTCCCGGCTACACCTTCCAGGGCGATAACCTCTCGTCCGACGGGCGCGTGGGAATCTATATCGAAGACGGATACTGGGACCACCGCGACGCCGCCGTCGTCTTCAAACGCGTCGATCACTGGTCCGGTGAAACGCGCTACATCTACCACGGCAACGACGGCACCAGCATGCCCTGGAACGACACCGCGCAGTTGAACTATCTCATTCCCGAAGTGCGCGAGGCCGTCATCCAGACCATCCTCCATGTCGCGCGGCATTTCCCCATCATTCGATTCGACGCCGCCATGACCCTCGCCAAGAAACACTTCCAGCGCCTGTGGTTCCCCATGCCCGACGACGCCGGAGCCATCCCCTCGCGCGCGGAGCACAGCATGAGCCGCGCCGAATTCGACGCCGTCTTCCCCCTCGAATTCTGGCGCGAAGTCGTAGACCGCGTCGCCGCCGAAGCCCCGGACACCCTCCTCCTCGCCGAAGCTTTCTGGCTCATGGAGGGCTACTTCGTCCGGACACTCGGCATGCACCGCGTCTACAACAGCGCCTTCATGAACATGCTCAAGATGGAGGATAACCAGAAATACCGCCAGACCATCAAAAACGTCCTCGAATTCAGCCCCGAAATCCTCCAGCGCTTCGTCAACTTCATGAACAACCCCGACGAGGACACCGCACAGGCGCAATTCGGCAAGGACGACAAGTACTTCGGCGTCGCCGCCATGCTCGTAACCATGCCCGGCCTCCCCATGATCGGCCACGGCCAGGTGGAAGGCTACGCCGAGAAATACGGGATGGAGTACCGGCGCGCCTATTACGACGAGCAGCCCAACGAAGGCCTCATCCAGCGCCACGAACGCGAGATATTCCCGCTCATGCGCCAGCGCCACCTCTTCAGCGGCGCGGAACACTTCGCCTTCTATGATTTCGTCACCTCCGACGGCTGGGTGGACGAAAACGTCTTCGCCTACAGCAACCGCCGCGGCGCCGATTGCGCGGTCATCGTCTACCAGAACGCCTTCCGCGAAACCCAGGGCCGAATCCACCACGCCGTCCCCCGAAACAAGGGCGCCGCGGACGACGTGCAGCTCCAGTCGCTTACCCTGGCCACCGCCCTGAACCTCCACACGGACGACAACTGCTACTACATCTACCGGGACGCCCGAACCGGACTCGAATACCTCGAACACGCGCAACGCCTGCGCGACGAGGGCCTGTATATCGCCCTGGGAGCCTACCACTACGCCGCGCTCATCAACTGGCGCCCGGTCTTCGATGTCGACCTCACCTGGGGGCGCCTCCACGAGAGCCTCGCCGGGCGCGGCGTGCCTTCGATAGACGAAGCCTACCAGGAATTGCACCTGGCCCCCATTCTGGAGCCCTTCGGACGTCTACTGACCCCCGAGCTGCTGCTCGAACTGCACGAACACCGCGGCGACCTGCGCCAGGTGCGACACCTCGACACGCGGCTCGATCCGTTCCTGGACGCCGTCGGGGAACGCCTGGGCATCACCATCGATCCAAAGCCGCTCACCGAAGCCATGCGCCGCGATCTCACCGCCATCTATGACCTCCCCCGGAAGCTCCGCGCCGCCACCACCTATCCCGACGTGCGCGACGGACTCCTGGCGCTCTTCCCCGACAAACCGGGCAAGGCCCTCGCGGGTTACCGCGTGCCCCTCGTCTGGGCACTGCTGCGCCATCTCGGAGCCGTGCTCCGGCAAGACCCGAAACACCCCGAAATGGACGCCGAAGCCGTCTCCATCACTAGCGGCGCCTGGATCCGCGAGTGGTTCCTGCGCAAGCCGATCGCCAATGCGCTCGCCGGCCTCGGAGCCGATGGGCACACCGCCGCGCTCGAAGCGAGCCTCGTCCGCATCTGCATCGCCCATGCGCACCACCTCCGCCGCCTCGAAACCGAAGTGTGGGGGCCCGTGCTCGACGCCATCTTCGCCGATCCCGACGTCCTCTTCTTCCTCCGCGTAAACACCTGGCAGGGCCGCCGCTGGCTGAACCGGGAACGCCTCGAAGAAATGGCCGGCGCCCTGCAGCTGGTCCTTGCAACCGTCCTGCTCGAAGATTCCGGCGACGCCAACGCCTGGGACACGATCGCAATCGCACGGGAAATCGCCGACACCCTGCTGGAAGCCGCCGAGGGCACAAACTACGATCTGGACTGGATGCTTTCGAGCATCAAGTAACAGGGCCGCCGGCCCGGGAGCAACCCATGCGGAACCTCATCACGATACCCGCCCTGCTGCTTGCCGGCGCGGTGGCCCTGCCCGCCGGGGCCGCGGGCAAGCAGGTCATCGCCCACCGCGGAGCCAGCGGCTACCTCCCCGAGCACACCCTCGAAGCCTACGCACTCGCCTATGGCCAGGGGGCCGACTTCATCGAGCCCGACCTCGTCCTCTCGAAGGATGGCCACCTCATCGCCCTGCACGACATCCACCTCGAAAGCACCACCGATGTGGAAGAGCGATTCCCCGGCCGCCAGCGCGCGGACCGCAAATGGTACGCCGCCGATTTCTCGCTGGAGGAATTGAAAACCCTCCGCGTGCACGAACGCGTCAAGGGGCGTTTCCCCCACATGAAGTCCAGATTCGAAATCCCCACCCTCGAAGAAGTCATCGAGCTCGTCCAGGGACTCAACACCACCACCGGCCGCGACGTTGGCCTCTATCCCGAACTCAAACAGCCCACATTCCACCGCAAAGCAGGCTTCGATATGGAAACGAAAGCCCTCGAAGTCCTCGCCCGCTACGGGTACTCCGGCCCGGACGCCCGCGTCTTCGTGCAATGCTTCGAACCCGACGCCCTGCGCCGAATCCGCCACGAACTCGGATCAACCCTGCCGCTCATCCAGCTCATCAGCGGCAGTTCCCGCCAGCGCGACCTCCACACCCGCGACGGCCTGAAAGGCGTTGCGGAGTACGCCAACGGCATCGGACCCGACAAAAAACTCCTCGACGATATACCAGGCTACGCCGGCTGGGCCCGCGAATTCGGGCTCCTCATCCACCCCTACACCCTCCGCGCCGACGACCTCCCCAAAGGGACCGCCACCATCGAAGAAGAACTCCGCCACATCTACCTCAACCACGACGCCGACGCCGTCTTCACCGACCACCCCGACCGCGCGGTCAAGTTCCTCGAATCAGAAAACCTCCGCTGAGCGCCCCCCGACATCCGAACCCCTTCACCCAACCAGAAAACTCGTGCTCTCTGTGCTCTCTGTGCTCTCTGTGCTCTCTGTGCTCTTTGTGCTCTCTGTGCTCTTTGTGCTCTCTGTGCTCTCTGTGCTCTTTGTGGCTATACTCCCAAACAGCCGCCCCCTTATCGCCGCCCCCTCGAAATGACAAGACTTTCCGAAATAATTTCGGCAGAGCCATTGTCCTCCCACACGTTCAACGCCCGCCAACGTGGCTTAGCCTTCCAGGCTGAGGCAACACAAGAGTCGAGTCCGAAGTGCCCATCAACGCCACAGCACAAGTCATTGATGGAAAATTGTTTGTCGGCATGATAGCCAGGACGCTGTATTCGGTCTTTACACTCGCGACCACACCAGGCTGCGCTGGTCCTTCGGGCCGAAGATGCCCCATCATGCCAGTTGCCGTCACTGAATTTCTTTGCGTTCTTTGCGCTCTTTGTGGCTCCAAATCCATCCCCCCGCCCGCCCTAACCGCGCGTCCTCGCCCCGCCCTGGATCGTCTCCTTTGCGTCTTTGCGCCTTCGCGTGAATATCAATCCTTCCCCAGCTATTTTCCTAGTTGCTCTTCGTACTACTATCCGTCAAATTCTTGTTTTTTCTGCAAGTTCTTCCAATCAAAATCCATATAACCAACTGTCGGAAAAGAATTTACGAAGCGAAATTTCCAGGGGGAATCTCCGGGCCGTCCCACAAGTTTCGTGGTCGAAATTCTTTTCTTGCCCACGGATTACACCGATGACACGGATTGCAGCGATACGCTAACCAAACGAGAAGAAGCCGCCCGCCCCCCTTCCACCCCGCTACAATACAGATGCTGAACAATCCGAACAGGCCCCCTTGGAAACAACACGCAGCCGCCTGCACACCCCAAAGACCGAATTCATCTTCTATCCGTGTCATCCGTGTAATCCGTGGTCACAACTCCTGATCGCGGCCGGCCACAGCTCCCGGCGCATTCGTGTGCATTGGTGTCCATTCGTGGTCAAAAACGCCCCCCATTCAACCGCCTCGGTCCGTCCCCGCACAATAACACCCTATGCGCTCTATGCGTTCTCTGCGGTTAAAGCCCTTCTCTATTTCTCTTCGTGACCTTCGTGCCCTTCGTGGTGATCATTTCTTTGCTTGCGGCCCAAGTTGGCCTTGCGCTCTTTGTGGCGCCCCCATCCACCCGACGCCACACCAATTGCCGCCCCACTGCACCAGACCGTTTTCATTCGCGTGAATTCGCGTCCATTCGCGGTTCAACCCCTCAACCATTTCGCAGCAGCGCCAGCAATTCCTCCGCCGAGACCTTCCCCGCCATGTCCGCGCCTTCCAGCAGGCTGTTCGCCAGGTCCCGCTTGCGGTGGTGCAGCGCCGTAATCTGATCCTCGATCGTGTCCCGCGCCACCAGGCGGTACACCGTCACCGGGCGCTGCTGCCCGATCCGGTGCGCTCGGTCCGACGCCTGGTCCTCCACCGCCGGATTCCACCACGGGTCCATGTGGATCACGTAGTCCGCCGCCGTGAGGTTCAGCCCAAGCCCGCCCGCCTTCAGGCTGATGAGGAACACATCGCCCGCGCCCCCCTGGAAGGCGTCCACCGCCTTCTTACGCGCGGGCGCCGGGGTGCTCCCATCCAGGTACTGATAACGCACGCCCTTCTTGTCGAGCAAGGCCCGAAGAATGCTCAAATGGTCCACAAACTGGCTGAAAACCAGCGCCTTGTGCCGGTTCTCCATCAATTCGTCCAGTACCGCTTCAAACACCTCTAGCTTCGCGCTCGGCAGGCCGGCCGCCTCGTCGATAAGCTTCGGATTGCAACACGCGCGCCGAAGCCGCATGATCTCCGCCAGAATGCGCACATGGTGCTTGCCCGGCGCCGCTTCCACATCCGCGAGCTGTTTCAGCGCGCGCTGCCGGAGCGCCTCGTAAAACGCGCGCTCCTTATCCCCAAGCTCAACGTGCAGCACGATATCCGTGCGCGCGGGCAATTCGTCCAGCACGTCCTCTTTCCGCCGCCGCAGCATAAAGGGCTGGATCAACTGCTTCAACGACCGGCTGCGCTCCCGGTCCTCGTTCTTCTCGATCGGTATCGCATACCGCGCGTTAAATCGCTCCAGCGACCCGAGAAAACCCGGGTTAATGAAGCGGAACAGGTTCCAGAGCTCTCCCAGGTGGTTCTCGATCGGTGTCCCCGTCGCCGCGATCTTGAACTTCCCATTCAGCTCCATCGCCGCGCGCGAACGCTTCGTGGCCACGTTCTTGATCGCCTGGGCCTCGTCCAGCACGATGGTCTCCCACTCCCGCTCGCGAAACAGGGCGATCTCGCTCTGAAGGATCCCGTAGCTCGTTACCAGCAAGTCGAAGGGACCCAGGTTGTCCAGCACCTCGGCCCGGTTAAACTGCCCAATGCGGTGCACGCGAAGCGACGGCGCGAAACGTATCGCCTCCTCCTCCCAGTTCGCGCAAACCGACGTGGGCGCGATGACCAGCTGCGGGCCGCCCGGCGCGCGCCGCAACATGAGCGCGAGCGCCTGCACCGTCTTCCCGAGCCCCATGTCATCCGCCAGGCACGCGCCAACGCCCCACTCCGCCAGGCGCGCCAGCCACTTGTAGCCATCCACCTGGTAATCGCGAAGCGTAGCGCGCAATGTCGAGGGGATCTCCGGCTCCAGATCCCGCGCATCCCGGAGACGCGCCAGCTGCGCCTTCCACTGCTTGTTGCCGCGCACCGCCCCCGCCTCCGCCACGAGATCCTCCATCAGCGGCGCCGCCAGCGCGTGAAGCCGCAGCGCCCCGTCGCGCTCCTCGCCAATTCCGCGGAGTTCATCCAGCTTCCGGCGAAACGCCTGCGTGAGCGCCAGGAACTGGCCGTCCGCGATCTGTACAAAGCGCGATCGCGATCCCGCCGTGAGATCGAGCAGACGCTGCATGTCGATCACGAGTTCCTCATTCACCCGCACCTCCCCGGAAACCTCAAACCAGTTGTGGCCCCCCTTGATCGTCGCGCGAAACTGGCCCGCGCCCGCGCTGCCCTGAAGATTCAGCGTCTGCCCCTTCGGCCACTCCAGCCGCACAATCTCCCCGCACGCCTGGGCCTCTTCCAGAAATTCCAGCGCCTCCTCCGGCGTCTCCAGCCGCCATTCGCTCTCCCCGCTGGGTTCCACAAGCGATGGGCACGCCGCCAGGAACGCCTCCGCCCCCGCGCGCTCCGCCGCAAAATCGCGCGCCGCCTGCACATGCCGCCCGTCCAGCTCCGCTATCACCACCTCGCCGCCCGCGCCGGGAGGAAACACCGGGCCGCCTTCCAGGAGCGGGCGCACGCGCAGGTGCACCAGGAGCCCCTCCCCCGCGGGCAACAACTGCGCCACCGGAAACGGGTCCGCCTCCACCCGGGGAATGCTCTCGTCGCCTACCCCGATATCGGAATGCACGGTGACCACCGAGGAAACGTTGCGAACCGCCTGGAGCACCTGATCCTTCGCCCGGGCCGGCACCCGCAAGCCCTTCCCCAGGGTCTGCGCCACGCGCCGGAGCGCCGCCGTGTATTCGTAAACCACAAGCCGCGTGTCCCCCTCGTGAATTACCAGCACATCCCCCACTTGTGGCGCGCCCGGTATCATTTCGAGGTTGTAGGCATCGTCCGTCGCCGCCACCCGGAGCTCCGGCGCCTTCGCCACCACCTCGATCGGGCCATATCCATCTGCCCGGAACACCAGCGGGTGCCCCGCCAGCGCCGCCAGCGCCTTGATCGAAATCGTGTAATCCATACTGTGCCGGCCCCACCCATACGGGTCGGGCTCCACGGAAATGTGCTCGCACGCGGCCAGATCCTGCTCCGTGAGAAAGCCGAGCGACCGCCCCTCTTCCCGGAGACGGCGAAGCGGAACCACCCGGCCCCGCGTCCACCTCCCGTTCGCCTGGCGCTTTTGCTCCTTCGCCTCCAGATACAGGCCGCCCCCGGAATCGTAAATAATCCATACCAGACGGGACGCCTTCTCGGGCGCGCCGGACAGCGTTTCCGGGCGCGTCAATTCCAGCAGCGCGTTCAGGCTGCGCTCCCATTCCTCCCGCTCCTTCAGCAACGCCAGCAACGGAGTGCAACCGATCTCCTTGCCCAGCGCCTTCACGCGCTCGCCAAATTCCTTCGCCTTAACCTTCTCCCGATTCAGAATGGCCGCGAGCTCGTGCGCCAGCCAGCGGTAACCGTTGGCCTCCAGGCGCTCATACAGCGTCACCGCCTCGCCGGCGCTATGCTTCAGCGGGGCCCGGCCCAGCCACACGTCCAGGAGAAGCGCGATCACCTTCCCGCAAACCGTCCGGCACTCCGTCCAAACCGGCCGCTGCCAGCTTTCGTACGGGTCCGGTTGCGCCGCCAGGCCCATCTGAACGCGGAGAATACGCTTGGCCAACTCGGACAATTCGGCGTAGTGGAAATCCCGCGCCCGCGCGCCGCGTTCCGCCAGTTCCAGCGCGAGCGGCCACGATTGCTCCCCCTCCCCGATCAGCGCAATAAGGTAGTAAATCCAGTTAATCGATGGATAAACCGGCTTCCGCTTGCCGGTCACCCGCTTAAAAGCTTCATAACTCGCGTGATACTCCGCGGCGGCCTCGCCCGCCAGGCCCTTCGCCAACAGGGCCCGCGCCCGGAAAAGGCCGCGGCTCACATCCAGCTCTGCGGGAAGCGTCGGCTCAACTTCCAGTTGGCCCTGATAAAACTGGAATTCGCTCGCGTGTAGCATCGCCGTAATGCGGTGTTCGCGCGTCCACCGGTCCCAGCGCGACGCCGAAAACGCAATCTGCGCGCACGCGTCCGTTCCGGCGTCCACCGAATCCATGAGCACCCAGGTCATCCAGTGCCCGATCGTCTTGCCATTGAGGGTGGCGGTCCACTCGGCGTCGAAGGGGTTGTTCAGGATCGACGTTACCGGGTGCTCATGCAGTGCGTCGTCGTGTTCCTCAAACATGATGTTGAGCAGCTCGTCCAGCAGTTCGGTTTCACCGCCATAAAACGCGATGCGCACAAGCGCCTGCAGCTCGCTGACGTCCAGATAACGCGGCATCGAATAGCTCGATCGCGGCAACAGGGCCTGCCGCACCAGCCCGGAGAGCTGATCGAAGCGCCCCTCGACCACCATCTGGCGCGTCACCACCTCGACGATTTCCCGATCGCAGAGCCACTTCGTGCGCGTGCCCTGGGCGAGGCGCATCCGCTTAGCCTGCTCCAGGATCTGCAATAGGCCGGCCTGGGTGATCGGCTTACGGTTCTCCCCCAGAACCCCGCCCTCCTTCAACACACTATGCAACGTATCCAAACGGACCGGCGCATAAAACAACGCCAGCGCCTCCAGGATCGGGATCTCGGCGGGGCGAAGCTTCTTCAGCGATTCAAAACGGCTTTTCTCGGATGCTGCCATGGATTCTTTCTACCGGTACTCTCTCTCGTGTAAGCATTCCGCCGCCTGAATCACCGCGTCGAGATCCCGCAGAGCTCACGGCCATTTCAAAAGACACGCCCAATGGCGCGACTGGATCGCGGACCTTTTCGCCACGGCGGACCTTCGGCGTGGCCGCGGACAATGTAGGATAGCCGTCCCGGCTGTCCACCGCGCCGAATGGCGCGACAGGATCGCGGACATTCCTGTCCGCGGCAAAGTAAGCCAAAACTGTCAAAATACACCGCGCGCCAATTCAACCACAGCGCCCGGCCATCTCAGGCCTTCTGGCGCTCCTTGATCGAAATAAGCGCCTTCATCACACCCGAAAGATCCGCGCTCCGATTCACGCCGCCGAACGCGTCGTGCACCTGCATATACAGCGCGTACAGCTCGTCGTATACCGCGCCATGCGCCGGATCCGGGCTGTACTGGATCTCCTTCACGCCCGTCATCGCCTGCTGCGCCGCCTCGTAGCTGTCGTAGCCGCCACGGGCCGATCCCGCGATCACCGCCGCGCTCAGCGCCGAACCCAGCGCGCAGGTTTGATCCGAGGAGGACACCTGCATCGTGCAGCCCGTGATATCCGCGTAGATCTGCATCAGCATCGGATTCTTCTCGGCAATCCCGCCGCAACACACGATCCGGTCCACCGGCACGCCATATTCCTTGTAGCGTTCGATGATCGCACGCGCACCGAAAGCCGTCGCCTCGATGAGCGCGCGGTAAATATCGGCCTGCGTCGTATACAGCGTCTGGCCGAGAAGCAATCCCGTCAACTTCGGGTCCACCAGCAGGCAGCGGTTCCCGTTGTTCCAGTCCAGCGCCAGCAGACCAGACTGCCCCGGTTTCTGCTTCGCCGCCTCGTTCGTCAGCGCCAGATGCAGGTTCCCGTCGCCCTGGCAGACCACCTCCACGAACCACTTGAAGATGTCGCCCACCGCCGACTGCCCCGCTTCCAGGCCATAGTGGCCGGGCAGGATCGAACCGTCCACAATGCCGCAGATCCCGGGGATATCGCGGAGCTTCTCCGTGTTCGGAGCCACGGTGCAGTCGCAGGTCGACGTGCCCATGATCTTCACCAGCACCCCCGGCCGCACGCCCGCGCCCACCGCGCCAAGGTGCGCGTCGATGGCGCCCACCGCAATCGGAATACCCGCCGGCAGCCCCAGCTTCGTCGCCCAGGCGTCGCACAGAGAACCCGCCGGCGTCGCCCCGTCGTGCGCCTTCTCAAACAACCGGTCCCGCAACGCCGCCAGCTTCGGATCCAGCATCGCCAGGAATTCTTTATCCGGAAGCCCGCCCCACTCGTCGCAATACAGGCACTTGTGGCCCGCCGCGCAGACGCCCCGCACAATTTTCGCCGGGTCCGTCACGCCCGCGAGCACCGCCGGGATGTAGTCCGCGCACTCCACCCAGCTGTGGGCGGCGTCAAACACCTTCGGATCGGCGTTCAGGCAATGCCAGATCTTCGACCAGAACCACTCCGACGAATAGGTCTCCCCGCATTTCGCCAGGAAGTGCGGGCGGTGCTCGAAGCCCAGCGCCGTGATACGCGCCGCCTCCTCCGCCGACGTGTGGTCTTTCCAGAGCCACGCCTGCGCGTTAAGATTGCCCTCAAACGCCGGGTTCATCGCCAGCGGAACACACGCCGCATCCACCGGAATGGGCGTCGACCCCGTGGTGTCCACTCCGATCCCGATCACCCGGTCCGGCGCGAACCCGTCGTACCCCTTCGCCGCCGCCAGCGCCCCCGTCACCGTCGCCTCAAGCCCCGCCACGTAGTCCGCCGGATTCTGCCGCGCCAGGTTATGATCCGCGGGGTCCAGAAGGATCCCCTGATGGCCCGACGGGTATTCAAACACCTTCGCCCCGGCCTCGCGCCCATTCGAACAATCAACAACCACCGCGCGCACCGAGTTGGTGCCATAGTCGACGCCTATGGTAAAGGATTTCATGGCTTTCCTCTCTTCCGGTTCGGTAAATCCCCGTTAATCGCGTACTTTACCACATCCCCCGCCGCCCCTACGACCGCCGAAGCCCGGAAGACGCGAAATCGCCTCTATCACGTCGGCTGCCCATCAAACGCGCCGCACCCAGCCGCGTCAGTGCTCGATCCGGCGGCGGTGCGCCTCCAAATCGTACCCGTGCCGGCGCAGGTGCTCCAGCGTCTCCGCCTCGTCCGCGAGCACCCGATCGATCATGTCCGGCAGCCCCTCCAGCACCTGCTCCGGGATGGCTACCACCCCGTTGCAGTCGGCGTGTAACAGGTCGCCCGGGCGCACCACAAGCCCGCCCACTTCGACCGGGATATTCGCCTGCCCCACGTCAATATAGCCGTGCGACACCACCACGTGCTCGCTCCATACCTTCATTCCCATCGCATGGAGCGCCTCCAGGTCGCGCACCGCGCCGTCCGTGATAATGGCCGCCGCGCCCAGCGTCTGCACCTGCGTCCCCACGATTTCGCCCCAATGCGACGACCACCCCTTCCGGTGGCAACAATCTTTTACCACGCAAATCGCGGGCCTGGGCGATTCCGCGATGGCCTCGATCCAACGGAAGCGCTCGCGCGGATCGGGCGGATACGCCTCGTCATATTCCACGATCGTGCAGGTCGTCGCATACCCCACGACCCGGCCCAGATCGGGAAAGCGGCACTGGATCGGCGGGCCCATGTAGCCCTCCCGCCGGGGCCGGATCTTGAAACGCTCAATGGCGTTGGACACCGTCGGGCTGTCCACCGAGAGAAGTTTGGCCTCCAGCGCGGGATCCAGACGATTCGGGGTGCTCATAGCTGCCTTTCTATGCGCCGCGCCGGAGCGCTCAGCGCCACTCCATCAGCGCAATGTTCATGGCCTCTTCCACGCGCCGGCGGGGCTTGTGGCAATAGATGATCCCGTGCCCCGGCAGCATCATATCCATATCCACCCGCGCAAACCGGATGAGCGACTGCAGGTACACCTTGCGGTCGAAATCGAAGGAGCCGCTCCAGCCGAAATGACCGGCGAGCAGCGTCCCGATGACGTCGCCGCTGATGCAGATCCGCTTCCCTTCGTGCTCGAAGAAAAACGCGGTGCACCCCATGCTGTGCCCCGGCAGGTGCATCGCCTCAAACGTCACGCCCAGCAACTCGAAGCGCTCGCCATCCTCCACCGTCCGGTCCACCCGGCAGGGCGTAAAGGTCTTGTGGTAGAGGTACCCGCAGCAGCGCTCGTCGCCCGCCGCCACCGCCTCCGCCGTCACCGGATGCGACACTAGCCTCACCCCCCGCGCTTGGAGCAGGTGCGCGCCCGCCGCGTGATCAAAATGCGGGTGCGTCAAAACACAATAGCGGATCGTGTCCGGCGACAGGCCCCAATACGCCATATTCGCGAAGATCTGATCCATCGTGTCGCCACAGCCGCTGTCGAACAGGATCAGGCCCTCGCCCGTCTCCAGGATATACGTATTCCCATCCTGGTAACCCGCGTCCACGCCGTCAAACGTCACCCCGTTCAAATCGCCGCCCACCTGGTACAAGCGCCGTAATATCTGCACATTCACCCTTCCAGGCGGGCGCCCGGGGAGAAACCGTATCCGCCGTGTAGTATTGAAAAACTAAACAGTCCGGACTAACCACGCCCGTTGCGCGTCCTGCCCGAAACGTAAAGCGTCATAACCGCCAGGCCAAGCAGGAACACATCCGAAATCAGCCGGCGAATGTCCTGTTTCGCCGCCGATACCGTCAAACGGCATCCCGCCTCGCCTTCGCCTTCGCCCTCACCCTCACCCTCACCCTCACCCTCACCCTCACCCTCGCCTTCACCCTCGCCTTCACCCTCGCCTTCGCCCTCCCCTTCACCCTCACCCTCACCCTCACCCTCACCCTCACCCTCGCCTTCCCCTTCGCCCTCGCCGCCACTGATCTGGGCCTCGACCTCCGCTCGCGTCAGGAACCCGTCTCCGTTGGTATCGATCGTGTTGAACACGTCCACCGATATCCCCGGCGCCACCAATCCGGCTTCCACAAAGCTCAGACGGCCGTTCCCGTCGGCATCGGCGCCCGAAAAATCGTTGATCAACGCCTGCACCACCTCCGCAAGCTCCCCGCCCGCGCCCGACGCCGTCGCCGCGACAAATCCAACTTTCGCGATATCGTCCTGTTCGCCGTTCGCATCC
This sequence comes from Candidatus Hydrogenedentota bacterium, assembly GCA_019637335.1. Taxonomy (NCBI): domain Bacteria; kingdom Pseudomonadati; phylum Candidatus Hydrogenedentota; species Candidatus Hydrogenedentota bacterium. The sequence goes on from JAHBVV010000023.1 coordinate 69,972, forward strand.
CGAACAAGCAACCGGACGGTGTACGTCCCGGTTTCGTCATACGTGTGGGCCGGATGCTGCTCGGACGATACGGCGCCGTCGCCAAAATTCCAAAACCAGGTAACAATGTCCGATGATCCCGGCGTCGACAGATCGGCAAACTGAACGGCCAGCGGCGCAAGCCCAACCGTCACATCCGCCGTGAATTCCGCCGTGGGTCCAACTATCTCGCCCTCACCCTCTCCTTCGCCCTCACCCTCGCCTTCGCCCTCACCCTCGCCTTCGCCCTCTCCTTCGCCCTCACCCTCACCCTCGCCCTCGCCCTCGCCCTCACCCTCACCCTCTCCTTCACCCTCTCCCTCTCCCTCTCCCTCTCCCTCGCCTTCGCCCTCACCTTCGCCTTCGCCCGCACCTTCAATGCAAATAGAGACCACGGACGCTTCCGACAGGCTCGCGCCGGCCGATTGGCGATACTCCGCGGTCCCGGATATCGATCGCGAGGCCGTTTCCTCGCTCGGAACGCCAACCGTATAGGTGAAAACCGCGGGAAACGCGGGAACGTTTATCCAGGCAAACTCCAGCACCCCCGTGGCCCCGGACTCTGGAAACACATCCGGAAGCGCGCCCCCTGCGAGACCGCCAAAAACCCAACCCGCGGGAAGCGTTTCCCGAAGTCCCACCGCCAGCACCTCCGGTGCACATTCACTGCGCAGCGTTACCTCGACAAGCACGGTGGAACCCGGCGCCACGCAATCGGCGCCGGCGTCGTGCGCCAACGAAATACACGCCGCAACCGGCGGCGCATACACCATGAATGCCACGGTAACCGCCGCCACTATCGCCAGGTTGAGAATCCGCATCCCTCGTCTCCCTTCACGTATTCGCCGGGGACGGCATCGCGCACCCCAGGCTCCGCGAAACATTGTAGCCCAAACCCGGGCTGGATTCCGAACCCTTCCTAACCGTTCACCATGGCGTCCCGCAGCGTCTGTATGGCCGCGGGAATATCCGGAAATTCCCATACATTGCGGCCCACCGTCGCCCCCGCCGCACCCGTGCGCGCCACCGCACGCATCATCTCCGCCGCCTGCTCCAGCGTGACGCATTTCGGACCGCCCGCCGCGACCACCGGCACCGGCGTCTGCGACACAATGTCACGAAACGACGCCTCATCGCCCGTGTACGGGACCTTGATCACGTCCGCGCCCTGCTCAAGCCCCATCCGGACCGCATAGAAAATGTCCTCGGGATCGTGGGTGACCGACGTCTTCTCATCGCCGCTGCTCAGGGTGTAAATGTGAGGTATCACCGGCAGGCCGTACTGCTCCGACTCCCGCACCACCCGCGCGAGATGCTCGATAAACCGGATCTCGCTCGGGCCTTTTAAGAACATCGCCACCGCAATCGCGTCCGCCCCCATCGCCGCCACCTCTTCCACGTGCGCGGAAAATGCAAACTCGCTCCACTCCGGGCGCAGCGCCATCGACTGGATGATAAACGGCACGCGCCCCGCCCACGGCGCCATGAACCGCATCGCAATCCCCTTGTTCATGGTGATCGCGTCCGGCCGCCCGGCCACAATCCGCTCCAGCGTCGGCCCCATCGTCCGGAGGCCCTCTGGAAGCCCGATCGGGTAGTTGATGAGGTGATCCACCGCAACGCTGAGGATACGGCCGGAAGGATGCGTAAAAATGCGGTTCAGGCGGGTGCGCTTACCGAGGCTGGACATGGATACGGCTCCTGGAGACGCTGACTGGGGGCAAAAGGGACGCGCCGGAACCGGCGCGGCGCCCGCAAAGCGTAGCGAAGAGCGCCCGCGCGTTGCAAACCCCGTCCACCCACGAACGCCCCACCAGCCGCTTCAGTAACCTCATTCTCTGCGTTCTTTGCACGCTCTGCGGTTCCAGGAAAAGAAGCGTCACCGGAAAACCCCACCACCTGCTCCCCGCGCCGCGTCGCGGTGAATCCACCCGCCTCCAGCCTTCTTCCATCCGTACTGCTATCGGTGATTATCTTGTTCTTCCAGCAGATCTTTGCGCTCAAGAAACCCATAACCATATGGCGTAAAGGCATTTACGAAGCAAAAATTCCAGGGAGATTTTCCGGGCCGTTCCGAGAAGTTCGTGGCCGGTATTTTTTTGACCACGGATAACACCGATGACACGGATTGAAGCGACACCCTAATCAAACGAGAAGGACCAGCCCACCACCCGATCAACCCCGCTATAATTCCGACGCTCAACAATCCAAACAGGCCACCTTGGAAACAGCACGCAGCCGCCTGCACACCCCAACAACCGAAATTATCTTCTATCCGTGCCATCCGTGTAATCCGTGGTCACAAATCCAGATCGCGGTCAACGCCTGCTCCCGGCGCATTCGTGTGCATTGGTGTCCATTCGTGGTCAAAAACACACCCTCATTCAACCACACACTTCATCTGCGTACAAGAGTCATCCTCTGCGCTCTCTGCGTTCTCTGCGGTTAGAGCTATTCTCAGTTTTTCTTCGTGACCTTCGTGCCCTTCGTGGTGATCATTTCTTTGGTTGCGGCCCAAGGCTGCCCTATGCCCTTCGTGGTGATCTCTCTTTTGACTGGATTGTGGCCAGACGCAGCCCCGCATCCACGCGCATCCACCCCCAGCCCCCTCACTCCGCGAATCGAATCTCCGAAAAATACGCCGGCTGGTGAAAGTTCAACTCCCCCCCGATCTTCGACCACGACGCCCAGTGCGGGTGCGAGTTGTTCTCCGCGCACTTGTAAAAGTTCGCCCGCCACGTCTTCCCCGCCGCGCCGCCCAGATCGCCCAGATACGCCTCAAAGAGATTGAAAGGGATGTGGTACTCCACATGCCACACCACGGGATCCGCCAGCTCCGGCTCCACCGTCTCCGGCATGGAATGGTAGATCGCAACCGACTGCGCCAGCTCCCACGGCACACGCCCCGGCTTCCTCAGGCTCTCTCCTGCCCAGGCCGGGTCCTCCTTGTACGAGAGCAGCATCGTCCCGCCGCAGTTGATTTCAAAATTGAAGTAACCCCGACCCGCGACGGGCTCCACAAAAAACTCCACGCACGCGTCCTCCCACACCTTCCCGTGGTATTCCGTCGCGATCGAGCGCACGTAGCGATCTTCCACCCGAAAATGCAGGTAAAGCCCCTGGTCGTCATAGACAACCTTCGCCTGGGTCCTCGGGCGGTGGCCGGATCCGTCCGCCCCGTAAAAGTGCGTTATTTCGAGCGCCGGCACGGACGCCCAGGCCGGTCCCTCCCAAGCCCCGTCAAGCGCCGGCGTCACCGGCGTCCGTGTGATCGTGTAGGCGGGCTTCTCCGCCGAAGCCGCCTCGCCCGCCCGCGCGGCGGCGGCTTCCATTGCCGCTGGAATGGTCATACAACATACTCCCAGAAATCGCAAAACACGCGCCATCGTCATGGTAGATTCCTCCCAGAGGCATGCGCGAACGCAACCTCCCGCTCCAGCCCGCGTGCATCCCCGCAACCGGACGCCCTGCGCGACCGGCGGAAACCATCATGGTACGCCGATCCGCCCCGCGCTGCAAATCCCTCCCCCGCGCGCCACCCCTCAGTCCCCGTTGTCCTCCGGATTCTTCATCAGCGCCAGGAACTCCGTGTAACTCTTCGCCGCCAGCACCTGCTCGGCCATGTCCGCACGGCGAAAACGGCGGGCAATCTCCGCCCCGATTTCCAGCTGGGCCCCCGGATCCTCTTCCGGAGTCAGCACCAGAAAAACCACGCTGGCGGGACGCCCGTCCGGCGCGTCAAAGTCAAGTCCAATCTCGCTCACACCCACCGCGACGATCGACTCCTTCAAGCCCGCCACGCGCGCGTGCGGCAGCGCCACGCCGTTGCCGATGCCGGTGGACATGGCGGTTTCACGCCTCCAGACCGCCGCCTCGATCGCGTCGAAATCCAGGCCATGCGCGTCGCACACCGCCTGGAGCAACTCCCCGATGGCCTCACGCCGCGCCGTGGACTCGAGCCTGCGGCGGAAGAACCGCGATCGGAGCGCATCCTGCAGACGCCGCGCCTTCGTGTGTTGCAATATCAGCCGCATGAGGGGCCCGCTCATCATCGATGTGACAATCGCCATCACCACCAGGGCAACAAAGAGCCGCTGCCGTATGATCCCCGCCTCCAGGGCCAGCAATCCAAGCACGATCTCCATCGCGCCGCGCGCGTTCATCGCAAAGCCCACCGCCCACGAATCACGCACCGGCATCCCGCCCCAACGCGCGCCGATCACGCCGCCAGCAAGCTTGCATGCGCAGGCGATCCCCAGGATCGTCGCCGCCAGCGCAAAATCGAAATGGGTCACGAAATTCACCTGGAGCCCGATGCTGGCGAAAAACAGCGGCGCGAAGATGAACGACACAAACTGATCGATGACAACCCGCGTATGCTCGCGCATGTGGGGCGAATCCCCGATCGCAACGCCCGCCAGAAAAGCCCCGAATATCGCGTGAATTCCAATCCATTCCGCGCAGGCCGCCGCCAGCATCGCCAGAACAAACGCGAAACTTATCACCCCGCCGGGCCAGTGCGTATAGGCCTGGAGATACGGCAGAATGCGGTTGATCGTCCAGCGGCCCGCGGTCAACACCGCCCCCGCAAACAGCAGCGTCAGGATTACCGTCGCCGGGATGTTCTGCGCGTGGCCCGCCCCGCCGTCCATTAGACCCAGAATGACCGCGAATATCGTCCACCCGATAAGGTCGTTGAAAATCGCCGCGCTGATCACGATCATCCCCAGATCGCTCCGGTAGAGATCGAGGTCCATCAGGGTCTTCGCAATAACCGGAAGCGCCGTAATGGAGAGCGCCGTCGCCAGGAAAAGCGCAAATACGAGCGGGTCCGCCCCCGCCTGCGCGCCCAGCGCCCCCGGCCAGTACCACGCGAGGGCAAAGCCGATGCCCAGCGGCACGACCATCCCCACCGTACCCACCTTCAGCGCAACCCGGCCCTGGCGCGCGATGCTGGAGAGATCCACCTCCATCCCGGCAACCAGCAGAAACAAAACGATCGCAACATTCACCAGCGCGTCAAGCGCGATCGCGTTGGGGCCCTGGGACGGAAAGAGCCAGGCGCTCCACTCCGGAAGGATCAGGCCCAGAACCGTCGGGCCCAGAAGCACGCCCGCAAGCAGCTCTCCGAGCACGGCCGGCTGCCGGAAACGTTGCGCAATCTCGCCCAGGGCGCGCGCCGCCCCGAGCAGAATGCCCAGGGCAAGAAAAAGTACCACGATATTCTGGTGCGAGAGTTTATCCATGAACTGAAATTCTGGTTATTCCGCTCGCGCGACAACCGCGCATGGGTTCACAATATGCAATCATCGCCTCGGACGGCCCCCTGCTTCCACCGGCCGCGCTCGTTTGCCGGGCGCGCCGAGAGATGCGCCGTACGCGCCTCGCGCGCCGATCAGCTCAGGTACACCAGGCGGTGGCCGGGTTGCGGCGAGGGAGCCTTCTCCGCCGTCAGGATCAGCAACCGCCTCTCCTCCGTAACCACAAACATCGGGACCGCCTCGGGGTTCTGCTCCTTAAACTGCGCGTACCTGAAATTCTCCGTGAGCAGCGTCGACTTGCATTTCGCGCCCGCCCACGCCCGCTCCGACAGCACCCGGAACGGATAATCCTCCCCGAACAGAGTCCGCCCGCGCAGGTGCCTGGGCAATTCCGTTTCGTCCTGCCCCCTCGAATGTCCCGTCTCCGTGGCGAGCTGGTACGTTTCCGCGCGCCCGAATACCTCCGCGAAGTGCAGTGCCGCCAGCGCGTTTACGGTGTAGTTGCCCGTCAGCGCGAGCACCCGCCCCATTCGATCCAGCGGGAGTTCGTCCAGCAAATGTTCGGACAGGGCGTCGCCAAAATGCGCCTTCAAGCCCTCCTGCCGGGCCGCCGTGATATTCCGCCAGTTGCTGTCCACCAAAAGCACGTCAAACCCCTCGCGGTCCAATACATGCCCCACCTGCCGGGCCAGAGGATGCGCGCCGATGATCACCGCGCCCTGCGGATCGGAGAGCGCCAGGCCGAGCTTCTTCGCCAGCGGGCCTGCCGTAAGCCCATATACCAGCACCGTGACGCCGATTACCATGAAACTCGCCGGCGCCATCAGCTCCGCCCCCGCGAAACCCGCCTCCCGCAGATACAGCGCAAAAACCGACGTCACCGCCGCCGCAACAATGCCGCGCGGGGCCATCCAGCCCAGGAATACCCGCTCCTGCCACGTCATGCTCGTGCCCCAGGTGCACAGCAGGATCGAGAGTGGCCGCGCAATGAAAATCAGCACCGCCACGAAACCGATCCCGCGCCAGCCGAGCTCGCGCACCAGCCCGAGGTCCAGCCGCGCCGCCAGCAGCACAAAGAGCACGGCGAGCAACAGCACGCGGAGGTTTTCCTTGAACTCCACCAGGTGGCGGATGGAAACCTGGTTCTGGTTGGCCATCCAAATTCCCATGACCGTCACCGTAAGCAGGCCCGACTCCGGCATGATGCTGTTGGATGCCGCGAAAGCACCCACCGCAAGCGCCAGGCTGATCGCCACATGCAGGTGCTCCGGTATCCAGTAGCGGCGGATCGTGAACACCATCACATACGCGCTCGCCACGCCAAGCCCGGCGCCGGTCAAAATCGTCAGCAACACCCCCTTCGCAACCACCCCGCCTGCCGCATTGCCGCTCCCCGACGCAATCGCCTCGAAAACCAACACCGCCAGACTCGCGCCCACCGGGTCGATCATGATCCCTTCCCACTTCAGCAGCGGGCCGGCCTTGCCCGTGGGCCGGATGTGGCGCAGCAGCGGCCCAATCACCGTCGGCCCCGTGACCACGAGAATGGCCCCGAGCAGCAGCGCCACCGGCCACGACATTCCCAGGACGTAATAGGCCGCGAGCGCACTGATGCCCCACGTGACGGCGGCCCCAAGCGTTACAAGCCGCCAGAAGACCTTTCGCACCGCCGCCAGTTCCCGAAATCGAAGGGTTAGCCCCCCTTCAAACAGTATCAACGCCACACAAACCGATACAAGCGGCAGCAACAAATCGCCAAACAACGCGTTCGGGTGCACCCACCCCAATACTGGACCCGCGAGCACGCCCGCGCCAAGAAGAAACAGGATCGACGGCAACTTGACGCGCCAGCCTATCCACTGTGCCGCCACGCCCAGGACAACAAGCAGCGCCAATTCCACCAGATGGTGTTTTTCCATAAAGGTTCCAGACCAGTTCGACCCGCGCCACGCCCCTGCGCTGCCCCGGGCGGCGAATGGGGCGGCGGCCCTCCTCAATTCCCTGAAAGCATAGTGGGTAGTCGCGACCCCGCGCAAGCTGCCGCCCCCCCCCCCGAAATGCGCCTGCTCCGAAAAAAAGCGCCTCAGCTTCACCACAACAGCCTCATCCAAACCAGAGTACAGTATCCCAAACAAGGAAGCCGCAAAGGCTGGGAGCGCAGGCGTCCCCGCCTGCCAGGCGGCGAAGCCGCCGTCCATTTTCATCCTTAATGGGTGGCGCAACGCCCCATGAAAGGCTGCTCCGAAATTTCAAAAGGAGCCACGGGCGCCATCCTCCTGCGGCGGATCTCCGACGTTCAAGCTCCGCGGCTCCGCCGCGAAGGCTTGAGCGTGCGAGACTCCAAAAGAGCGCCAGCTCTCAGGAGCAGTATTTCATCCTTAATGGGTGGCGCAACGCCCCATGAAAGGCTGAACCCTCAATTCGGGCAAAAACGGTGGTAGCGGCCTTTCAGGTAGATGCCGAATATGCGGGGAACGTACGGATGCAACACCGCGCGGCCGCTGGCGTCAAGCTCCAGATTTTCTTCCGCAACATAGGTCTGCGCGCCACCATGCACCAGCACGTGATACCAGGGCTGGCTTCGATCCGGCTGCGTCCGGTTTCCAAGGTACCAGGAATCCGGAGCCCGGCAGTGCGCGTCCGCCTGAACGACCACCCCCCGGTAGTTGTAGCGTTTGTGATGGACTACCTGTCCCACTTCGAAGCGCGCCATACGGTTCACTCCTTTCACGAACGCTGCCCAAACCAGCCCCATTCGGCTTGAGCCAATTCTGCGCGGCCATCCGATTGCGCCGGGGACACAAGCACAGCGCCCTACCTATTATACCCGCTCCCCCGCCGCGCGTTGCGCCTCAGGCCCGCTGAAGCACCGCCCCAAAACACCGCGGATCGGGCAGCGCCCCGTCGCCCCCCGGATTCACCCCCGTATACCCCGAAATGTCCACAAACGCCGAATTCCGCTCCGCCGACTCGTACCCCGCCATCAGCACCGCCATCGTATCCCACGCCATAAGCGCGCCAGACTGCGGGTAGCGGCGGGCATCCAGCGCGCACGCCACGGCGTCGTCCATCTCGTTGACGTAGCCGTGGGTGTGAAACTGTCCCGGGCGCGGGAAACATGTCCCCAATGGCGTCGGCAGCTTCTCACGGAACAGCAGATTCCCCGCCGGCGCCGCATCGGGGAGAAAAAGCTCGTTCTCGTCGTTCGGGTTGATGCGCATGTCGTACTGGCCAAAATCCGCTATGGCCGAGAAGGTGTTCCGGATCCCGCTGATGCTCAAGTCGTAGCCATACAACTCGGCCACCGTCCCATCCTCGAACACCACACTCATCCGCGCAAAATCGTCCACCCGCTGCATGACGCGAAAATGCTCGCCCGCCGCATCCGGCAGCCCCTTCAACACCTGGAGCGTCACCGCGGAAACCTTCACCGGGCGGATGGGGCGTCCCTCGCGGAGCAATCCTTCGACCTGCTTGAGGTACAGCGCCGGTCCGAGCGGGTGGCACGCCTTATTGAACAGCGCGCCGCCGCCGGACTTCGCCGGATTGTCGTAATCCGGCGCGTGGGAACCCTGGTGCGCGCAGATCCCGTGCTGCATCAGAATACGGCCCTTCCCGTGGGGCTGCGCCTCGCGCATGATCTCCACCAGCGCCTTCATCCCGTCCACGTACACAAAGTTTTCGGCATAAAGCAGCCGCACGCCCCGCTCCGCCACCTGCCGCAGCACCGCCTCCAGCGCCACCATGGACTCCGCCTTCCGAATACCGGCGGGCGCCGTGCGCCCCTCGGCGTACCCGGGCCAGATCAACGGCGGCTTCTCCAGCACGATAACCGAAACGCCCGCCTCGGCCGCTTCCACGACATACTGCGCGTGTGCGTAGTTCGCGCACGCGATACAGTCAATATCCGGCCGCACCGCCTCCAGCATCTCCCGGTGCGACGCAAAGGCCTGGCCCACCCCGTGACGCTCCGCGAAACGCTGCGCATTGCCCAGGTGACCCGAGTTTACCCCCGCCAGACGCAGTTCCACCCCATTGCGATGGGGCAGCATCCCGAAACTCCGCGCCACAAAATCGCCCGCAAAACCGGTCCCGCTGATGGTGATGTTCAAAGTGCGATGCGTATCCGCCATGGAAAAATTCTCTCGTAATGCCGCCTCAAAAGCGCCAGCAAACCACAAGCGCCACCACAGCCAGAGTCTACACAGGAATCCGCCCCATTCCAACCCAAGGCCAACTGCCCCAACTCCCCCATCCGCCCCATCCGTCCCATCCGTCCCATCCGCCCCATCCGCCCCATCCGCCCCCGCCGTCCCATCCGTCCCATCCGTCCCATCCGTCCCATCCGCCCCATCCGCCCCATCCGCCCCATCCGCCCCATCCGCCCCCGCCGTCTCTGCCGTCTCTGCCGTCTCTGCCGTCTCTGCCGTCTCTGCTGTCAACTGTCAAACCGTCAACTCTCAACTGTCAACTGTCAACTGTCAACTGTCAACTGCCCCGCCCCCCACCGGGTGTGCCACGGCCAAGCGGCCCTGTCCGCCGCAGGCGGATTGACCGTGCCCTAAAGCCTACAGCCTACAGCCTACAGCCTAAAGCCTCCAGCCTAAAGCCTCCAGCCTGAAAGCCCCCCTTGCACCACGCGAACGAAACCGCTATCGTATGGAAAACCAAAAGGGAGAGTGTCATGGAATCCACCACGATTCAGCCGATATTCGATCGTGACGGCTACATCGCGTTGCCCGTCTTCATACTCCCGCAGCGCATGAACGAAATCCGCCGGGAGGTGGAGCGCTTTCTGAACACCCAGCTCGAATACCTGCCCGAGGATCACGTGGTCCGGGAGGATCCCGCCAACCCGGCGAGCATTCGCCAGGTTCGCGAGCTCCAGCGCTACGACGAATTCTTCAACGATCTCGCCCGGGACGATCACCTCAAGCTCGCCGCCGAAACGGTGCTCAAGGGGCCCGCCGGACCCATCCACGTACAGTATTTCAACAAGCCGCCCGGCGCCAACACCGCCACCCCGCCCCACCAGGACGCGATCTACTTCGACACCAACGCGGCCGAAACCGTGGAGCTCTGGCTCGCGCTCGACGACGCCGACGAAGACACCGGCTGCATGTACTACGTGCGCGGCTCCCACGTGCTCGGCCTGCTCCCGCACCAGCCCACCGGCGTCACTGGCTTCGAACAGGGACTGGTCGACGATGCCATCTGCAAGGACCCCCGCACCCTCGTGCCCTGCTCCGCGCGCGCCGGCGACCTGCTCGTCCACAGCGCGCTCATCGTGCACTGGAGCGGCAAGAACGAAAGTAGCCACCGCCAGCGCCGCGCCCTCAGTTTCATCTTCCAGCGCGGCGTGACGGCCGACACCGACGACGAGAGCTCCGTCCGCGAGCCGGATATCGCCTCCGGCGCCCCCGGGGCGGCCTGACGCAAACGTTCACCCCACAAGGAGACCGCATTCCATGGATCTGGCTCAACTGCACGAACCGGCCGGCGATCTGTTCCGCGAACAGCTCGACGCCGGCCCGGACGCGTTCCGCCTGAGTGAAGATCAAATCGCACAGTACCACGATCTCGGCTATCTCGCCGGGGTTCGCGTGCTGACCGACGCCCAGTGCGACGCCCTCTGCGAGGAACTCGCCGCGCTGGCCGACCCCGCCCACCCGGGAAATCACCTCTTCTACGAATACAACTCCAACGAATCGGCCAACCCCGAAACCGTGCTCTTCCACGCCCTCGGCGCGTGGCGCGTCTCCCCCGGATTCCACGACATCCTCTGGAATCCCGCCTTCACCCGCCCCGCCGCCGACCTCCTCGGCGGGCCCGTGCGCTTCTGGCACGACCAGCTCTTCTGCAAGCCCGCACGCCATGGCGGCGTGGTCGCCTGGCACCAGGATTACTCCTACTGGACCCGGACCAAACCCATGCGGCACATCACCTGCTGGATCGGACTGGACGACGCCGACGAGGAAAACGGCTGCCTTTACTACGTCCCGCGGAGCCACACCTGGCCCCTCCTCCCCATTACCGGCCTCGCCGGCGATATGGAAGCGATAAAAACCGTCCTCACCGAAGAGCAGCGCGAAGCCTTCCAGCCCATCCCCATTCCCCTCAAGCGCGGCGAATGCGCCTTTCATCACCCCCTCCTCGTGCACGGCTCCTACGACAACCGTTCCGAGCGTTCGCGCCGCGCCGTCGTGCTCAACGCCGTCCGCGACGGAGTCCACTCCGATTCCGCCGAACCCCTCCTCGCCGGCGTCCCGCCCGTCCCGAAGGGAGAGCCGCTCTCCGGCGTTTTCTTTCCCCTGCTACTGGCGGAAACCTGACACCGAACAATTACCGGACAGGCGGCGCCCGATTATCGAACACTTTCCTGTATTAATCGCGAACTGACTCAGTTCGCGATTTTTTTTCTTGCAAAATCGCGCCCTTTACCCTACTATGCCTTCAGTATACTTCCATGTAAGAGGGCAATTTACGCCATGCGAGACTACGACCTCCTCGCCGGCCTCCTGGCCTACCAGCTCCGGCTCGTCTCCGCGGGCACCCTCGCCTGGTACGCCCACGAACTCAAATCCGCCCCCGACACCCGCCTACTCGACTTCCTGCTCGAAAAGCGCGCCATCCAGGAAAACGACGAGCTCCTCCTCGTCCGCATTACCGACAATATCGTCCACGCGCACGACGGCAACATCGCCGCCGCCCTGGACACCTTCGGCGGCGCGCCCGCCGCGCGCGAAGCCTTCGCCCGCGCCGTCCACCAGACCGAGAAGGGCTGGGAAACGAGCGATGACGACACGGTCGCCGCCGATGAACTCCCCCACGGCCTCCCGCGCCAGATCGCGCCCGAGACCGCCGGACGCTACACCCGCGGAGCCGAATACGCCCGCGGCGGCATCGGGCGGATCCTCCTCGTCCACGACGAACAGATCGGCCGCGACATCATCCTCAAGGAGCTCCTGCCGCACAGCGCCGTAAGCCCCACCGACAGCACCCTCTCGCGAATCCCGGCCAAGGACAGCCCGGGAAGCCCGTTGCGCCAGTCCGCCGCCATGATGGCGCGCTTCCTCCAGGAAGCCCAAATCACCGGCCAGCTCGAACACCCCGCCATCGTCCCCGTATACGAGCTCGGCATCCGGACCGACGGCCAGCTGTATTACACCATGAAACTGGTGCGCGGTGAAACCCTCGCCGCGTCCATCGCCGCATGCAAGGCCCTCCAGGACCGCCTCGCCCTCCTGCGCTTCTTCCTCGACATCTGCGAGGCCGTCGCCTACGCCCACTCACGCGACGTCATCCACCGCGACCTCAAGCCCTCCAACATCATGGTGGGCCAGTTCGGCGAATGCGTCGTGCTCGACTGGGGGCTCGCCAAGAAACTCGGCGCCCCCGACGCCGGCAAAGACTCCGTGAGAAAGACGGCCTCGCGCCTCAAGCTCGATTCAGGCGCCCTCGAACAATCGCACACGCGTTCCAAAGAGGTCATGGGCACGCCCCTCTACATGGCCCCCGAACAGGCCCGCGGCGAGGCGGCGGCCGTCGCCCAGTACTCCGACGTCTACAGCCTCGGCGTCATCCTCTACGAGATCCTTACCGGCCAACTGCCGCACCCCTGGAGCAATTCCCTCGACACCATCCGCCGCGTCGCCACCGGCCCCGCGCCGCCCGTGCGGAAAGCCGCGCCCGACACGCCCCCCGAACTCGCCGCCATCTGCGACAAAGCCCTCCAGTTTCACTTCAAGGACCGCTACCCCTCCGCAAACGAACTCGCCCGGGACATCCAGCAGTTCCTGGAAGGCGCCGTCGTCGAGGCCTACCACTACCGCGCCGCCGATCTCCTGCGCCGCCTCTACCAGCGCAACCAGACCGCCATCCGCGCCGCCGCCGCCATGCTCCTCGTGATCGCCGCCACTGGAACCGTCTCCTACATCAACATCTACCAGGCCCGCAACGCCGAAACCCGCGCCCGTATCCAGGCCGACGAACAGCGCGCCATCGCCGAGCAGCAGCGCATCGTCGCCGACGAACAGCGCGAACGCGCCGAAGGCGCCGAGGAACAGACCGCGCGGGGAAAATACGTCTCCGACATCCGCCTGGCGGACGCCTACCTGCGCGAGTACACGTTCCAGTCCGCCGAGGACACCCTCCTCGCCGCCGACCCCCGTTACCGCGGTATCGAATGGGGCCACCTGCTCGCCCAGTGCCGCCAGGAATGGGCAAGCATTCGCGCCCACGACCGCGACCTCTTCGCCCTGCTCTCCCCCGACGCCGCGCGTGTGCTTACCGTCTCCAGCGATCAGACCGCGAAACTCTGGGACAGCGCCTCCCGCGACCTCATCCACACCTGGAACCTGCCCGATGCGCTGATCACCAGCGGAACATTCAGCCCGGACGGGCAACGCATCGCCATCTGGATGCACGATGGGCGCGTCCACCTCTTCGATACGGCGACCGGCGCGGCCATTCGGGACTGGGCCGCCCACCCGATGCGCGTGCACCAGGCGGTATTCAGACCCGGCGGAGAGACGCTCGTTACGGCCTCGGAAGACCGGCTGGTCCGCGCATGGGACCTCGAAACGGGCGAACAGCGATGGGAAGCCGGCCCCTTCGACCGCCCGGTGTACCAGCTGGATTTCGCCGAGGATAGCCAGGCGGTGCTCGCCTGCCCGGAAGGCGGCGCCCCCGTACTGCTCAACGCGGAGACCGGCGGCATTCAGGCCACTTCCGATTTCTCGGGCCGCGTCTTCTGGACCGGCGGTTCCGGCGCCATTGTTGGCGATGGCGCCGATCTGGTTTTCGTGGGTGGCCCCGACTTGCGGGAAACAAACCGCATCCGCGCCGGAACAGGCGTAACCCGCGCGAGCTTCTACCCTGATCAAAACCGTCTCCTCACCGGCACGTCCACGGGCCTTGTGACGCTCTGGGACACAGCCACGGGCGAGCAGCGGCAAACCTTTAACTTCATGCATCCCGTCTACGATTGCCGCCTCGATGTTTCGGGCGAAACCGTCGTCGCAATAGCGGTAAGTGGCCACATCACCGCCTTCGACGCCGCAACCGGTTCCCCCCGGCTTGCATTCGGCGGGCACCGCCACAACGTCACCACCGCAACCCTGCTACCCTCGGGAACCTTCCTGCTGACCGGCTCCGTGGATGGGACCGTCCGCTTCTGGTCGCTGACCGAATCCGCGTTGACGGCCCCCAGAGCCCAGGCCCCCGCGCGCAGCCGCCTCGTGGGCCTCTCGGACGACGGATCAGTGGTCCTGCTCTCGGAATCCGCCGGATTGACCGTGCACGAATTGACCAGCAACACGCCCCTGCTCGGCGCGCGCCTCCCCCGGGCCGCCGGCGCGACCTCGGCCATAAGCGGCCATGGCGCGCTGGTCGCCACCGCGCTGGATGGCTTTCTGCCCGCCATAATCCCCCTGGATGCCCCCCAGAGCCCTCGGCTCCTTCCCGGCCACGCGGGCTACATCTCCAGCCTGGCCTTCAACGCGGCGGGAACCGAGCTCGTAAGCGCCTCCTGGGACAATACCGCGCGCATCTGGAGCGTGGCCGACGGCGCGCCGCTCGGTACCCTCGAAGGGCACACCGACACGGTGTATACCGCCGTCTTTTCGCCCGATGGCGCCCTCCTCGCCACCGGCTCGCGCGACGAGACCGCTATCGTCTGGGACCGCGAAACCCTACAGCCCCGTTTCATCATCCCGCACGGCCACGCCGTACACCATTGCGCATTCAACGCCGGCGGAACGCAAGTCGCCACCGCCGGCCGCGGAGGCGCGATTCGCATCTGGGACGTTGCCAGCGGCATAGAGATACACGTGCTCTCCGTGCAAACACCCCAGATTACCGCGCTGTCCTTCACCCGTGACGGCGGACGCCTGCTTTCCCAGGCGGGCGCCGGCCGCATCACCGTTTGGGACAGCCATCTGGGCCTTTACCTCGCCGAACTCCCCCCGGGTGGGGCGATGCCCGGGACCTGGACCCATTTCCACCCGCCGACCGGCCAGATCCTTGCCGGAGGACCCGACAACGTCGTGCGAGAGTATCGTCCCCTCCTGGACGCGGGCGGTCAGCCCATTCAAGATTCCGCCGCGCTCGATTCGGCGCTCGACGCATACCGCGACACCCGCGACGCCGCCACCCCCCTCGCCGATCCCGCGCCCCTGCCTTCCGAAATCAACGTCTACATGCCCGCACCCGGCGTGGCGGGTTTGCTCGAAGGCCTGCGCCAGCGTTTCAGCGCGCGCGCGGATAACGCCGCCGCCTGGATCCTCCAGGAGCCCCCCCCTAACGCCCACCCGCTCGACCTCCGCGCGGGCGACGCCATTACCGCGATCGCCAACCTCGCCCCCGCCGCGTTCTTCACCCCCGGCAACGCCCAGGGCGCCGAACGCTACACCGCCGGCAACCGCGCCTTCACCCTCGACATTATTCGCGACGGCCTGCTCACCCGCTTCCAGATCGTCGGCCTCCCCGTCCGGCAATCCGCGCGCAACATAACCCTCGCCCGCGACCGCGCCCTCGAACTCCTCCACGCCGCCCGCGAAACCATCAACCGCGACGCCGCAACCCTCGATCAGGTTACCAAGCGGGAAGCACCCCCCGGAGAAGAAACGCCCGCCGGCATCCAGGTCCCCACCCCGCGAGAAGCCGTCCGCAAGAACCTCCTCCGCGAAGCCGGCCTCCAGGCCAACACCCGCCTCATGGCCATCAACGAAACCACCATCACCAGCCTCCCGGAACTCGCCGCCCAGATCGACCAGGGCATCGCGTTTCTGGAGAACAACAATACATTCAACACACGCCTCCGCATCCAGCGGGGATCGTTTGAGGTTGAGGACGTGGTGATGGGTTCACCGTGAACCTGTGACTACAAGTGATCATACAGAGGCATATAGACTCTTCTCTACATCTAAGAAAGGAATGCACCGTGACTTATTTCGACGTCAAGAAGGTAACCACTACCGCAACGGATTTACCGGATACTATCGGCTCGCGCAGTATCAACTTGATGTGCGCCATTTTAAAGGGAATCCCTTACAACACTCTCTATAACACCCACTTGCACACGCCCCCGACAAATCCGCCATCCTCGACCCTTCTTGACACACTAATTGATAATGTCTCTGCGTTACCCCCTAACCTTGACGTTGGCGCGACGGAAAACAATCCTATCGTTAAGAGTCGGCTTGTCGGGACGAATGGAGCCTTGGTCAGAATTAGAGACGAAGCGGTCAGGCTCGGATATCCAAGACTGAAACTAAAAAAGCTCTTCTACATCAACCCTGACGCCGAAATTGAAACCCCGCAGATGAAACTCGCGAAGTTCATCATTTCTGAGTTGGAGAATGTACATAAGATCAAGCAAGGTGACAATGGCGATCAGATGTATCATTTTTGCGTTCCGTTCCTGACATTTCAGAAAGGCCGCAAACCACCCCACGAAGAGGGGCGGCCACGCAAATATTATCCAGAAAAGAATGACTTGGAATACTTCTTGGCAAAACTGGGGGACCTGGAAATGGAGGACTTGTACGGACACTATCGGTCTGCCGACTATGACGGGCGGCGAAAGGCTGCAAGAAAAGCGCTGGAACGGTGCGTGCTCAAGGAATATCGCCCGAAGGATACCCGTCCGAAACCCGGAAACGGTATTGGACCTGATGGCTCAGACGGAAATAGCCGCTACTGCGCTGGTGCGGGCAGCGGATGCCGGGGATGCGATCATCCGGATGACTGGTGTAATGACTATGAACAAGACGGCAAGACTTACTGTAGTCTCGGAAGCGATTACCACTAAGCAATTCCTGTCTCGATTTCCGATCTACGCCAGCCCTCACCCCAGCGCCGCGTCAAAATTCCGGGCGCTCGCGTCGATCATCCCCTTGAGCGCGCCGTATTCGCTGCCGTGCGCGAGGAGTTGCGCGCCCTGGTCGTGATATTGCTTGAGCTGCTCCGCCGTCCGTACGGGGAGGCCCCAGGCCTTCCCGTATTGGGCGGCGGCCGCCGCGACCCGCTCAATGCAATCGTCGAGTGAGGGCATGTTTTTGTACTTGCCGAGGCGCAGGCCCAAATCGCCAATCCCCACGAAGAGCCCGCTGATCCCGCTCAGCGCGGCGATCGCCTCCACGTTGTTCACCGCCTCCGGCGTCTCGATCTGCACCACCAGAAAGGTCTCCCGGTTCGCCGCCTCAGCGTAGGCCGCCGGCTCCGTCATCTGGTAGCGGTTGTCAAAGCCCACCCCGTCCAGCCCCCGATCCCCCAGCGGCGGGAACTTAACCGCCTTCACCAGCGCCTCCGCCTGCGCCACCGTCGAAACATGCGGGATCATCAGGCCCGACGCACCGTCTTCCAGGTAGCGGTAGAGCCGTGTCTTCTCCACCGTCGGCGGACGCAGCATGCAGTCGATGTCCGCCAGGTGAAAATGCGTCAGCAGCGCCTGCACCTCCCGCTCGTCAATCAGCTTGTGCTCCAGGTCCAGCCAGATGCAGTCGAAGCCGGCGCGCGCCGCGAAATGCACATAGGGCGGAATGAAATGGCCGAGAACACACATGCGGACGGGCTGTCCCGCCCGGAGCTTTGCGAGGGTCTTGCTGGATCGCATCGGGGGTCTTTCCTGGTTGGCGCGCGCGGCAATGGTTATAACAACTTGTTTCCCGCCGCGCGGAGCGTGCTATAGTACCGCACGCCCCCGCGCCGATCCGAATGGGCTGGCCCCGTTTGCGTACGCCGGCGCGTACAGCGACACGGAGGAAACCGACACGTGAACCTTTCCGCGGCCCCCCTCGCCCGATTTTTTTCCCGCCGCCACGCCTGCGCGCTCGCCGCCCTGTTCGCCGCCTTCGCCCAGGGCGCCGCGGCCGCCGCGCCACCCGAGATCCACACCGGCCTCTCCGCCATCGACTGGATCATTATCGTCTGCTACGCCGCGTCGACCATCGGCCTCGGCTGGTACTTCAGCCGCCGCCAGAACACCATGTCGGAGTATTTCATCGGCAGCGGCGGCATGCACCCCCTGCTGATCGGCGTGTCTCTCTTCGCCACGCTCCTGAGCACCATCACCTACCTCTCCATCCCCGGCGAAGTGGCCGGCAAGGGCCCCCTGTACATCACCACCCTCATCGCATTGCCGCTGGTGTATCCCGTGGCGGCGTATATCATGCTGCCCATCTACATGCGCCAGCGCGTCACCAGCGCCTACGAACTCCTCGAGGCCAAGCTCGGTCTGACCATTCGCCTCCTCGGCGTCGCCATGTTCCTCCTGCTCCGCCTCGTCTGGATGGCCCTCCTGGTCTACCTCATGGCCCGCGCCATGTCCGTCATGATGGGCCTCGACGAATCCGCCATCCCGTGGATCGTCCTCGTCACCGGCTTCGTCTCCGTCACCTATACCTCCCTCGGCGGCCTCCGCGCCGTCGTGATCACCGACTTCGTCCAGACCGTGCTCCTCTTCGGCGGCGCCCTCCTGGTTATCGGCATGATCACCGTGAATATCGGCGGTTTCGGCTGGTTCCCCACCGAATGGCAACCCCACTGGGACATCCAGCCCATCATCAGCTTGGACCCAGGCACGCGCCTGACCGTCCTCGGCACCGTCCTCAGCATCTGGGTGTGGTACATCTGCACCATCGGCGGCGATCAAGTCTCCGTGCAGCGCTTCATGGCCACCCGCGACGCCAAAGCCGCGCGGCAGGCGCTCGCCGTCCAGCTCACCGCCAACACCTGCATCACCATCACGCTCTTCCTCGTGGGCTTCGCGCTCGTGGGCTATTTCCAGGCCCACCCCGAGCTCCTTCCGGAAGGCTTCAACCTCAAGTCCGACGCGGATCACCTCTACCCCCGCTTCATCAGCCACCACCTCCCCATCGGCGTGTCCGGCCTGGTCGTCTCCGCCATGTTCGCCGCCGCCATGTCCAGCATCGATTCCGGCGTCAATTCCATCACCGCGGTCGTCATGACCGACCTCCTCGACCGCTTCGATAAAAAGCCCGCAACCGAAGCGGGCCACGTCATGCTAGCGCGGATCCTCGCCTTCAGCATCGGCGGCGTCGTCATGATCGTCAGCTCCTTCATGGGCTATATCGAAGGCAACATCACCGAAGTGACCAACAAAACCGCCAACCTCCTGGTCACGCCGATCTTCGGCCTCTTCTTCTTCGCCCTGTTCGTGCCGCGCTCGAATCCCTTCGGCGTCTGGGTCGGCTGGTTCTGCTGCACCGCCACCGCCGTCACCATCGCCTTCTCGGGCTACTTCTTCGGCCGCGACCCCGTCACCAACTACGACCCGATCAGCTTCCAGTGGATCGCGCCGTCGGCAATCATCGTGAACATCGTCACCGGCTATATCGCCTGCCGCGCCTGGAGCGCCCTTAAAGGTTCCCCAAGCGCATGATCCCCCTGAAGCGCCACCCGCTGGAGTGCGACATCCTCGTCGCCGGTGGCGGACCGGCCGGCGTCCCCTGCGCCATCGCCGCCGCGCGCAACGGCGCCCGGGTCATCCTCTGCCAGGACCGCCCGGTGCTCGGCGGCAACGCCTCCAGCGAAGTCCGCATGCACATCGTGGGCGCAAACGGCACCGGCCATTTCGACCGGGGCGAGGAAGGCCGCACGGAAGCCCGCGAAGGCGGCATCATCGAGGAGATCCGGCTGGAGAATTGCGTCCGAAATCCGCAACGCTCGGCGTCCATGTTCGACCTCATCCTCTACGAGAAGTGCCGCGCGGAACCCAACCTCACCCTGCTGCTGAACACCGCCGTCACCGGCGTGGCGATGGAGGGCGGCCGTATCGCCGCCGCAATCGCCGAACGCCAGAGTACGGAGGACGCCTTC
This sequence comes from Candidatus Hydrogenedentota bacterium, assembly GCA_019637335.1. Classification (NCBI taxonomy): domain Bacteria; kingdom Pseudomonadati; phylum Candidatus Hydrogenedentota; species Candidatus Hydrogenedentota bacterium. The sequence continues at coordinate 90,092 of JAHBVV010000023.1, forward strand.
TACATCCAGGCCAGGCTCTTCATCGATTGCACGGGGGACGGACGCCTGGGCGTGGAGGCCGGCGCGCGCTTCATGGAGGGCCGCGAGGACCGCGAAGCCTTCGGGGAGTCCCTGGCGCAGGAAACGGCGGACAACAAGCGCCTTGGCTCTACCATCCTGATGCAGGCGAAGAAGCATGATCGTCCCATGCCCTTCACGGCCCCGCCGTGGGCGCGTAAGTTCACCCGCGACGACCTCAAGCTCCGCCTCTACGCCACCCCCGGCGAGGAAGAACCCACCCACGAGTACGGCTACTGGTGGGCCGAGTACGGCGGCGCCCTCGACACGATCAAAGACAACGAAGCCATCCGCGACGAGCTCCTCGCCATCGTCCTCGGCATCTGGGACCACGTCAAGAACGGCCCAGCGGGCACGCCGCCCGGCGCGGACCCCTTCGAGGCCTCCCACTGGGCGCTGGACTGGTTCGGCTTCCTCCCCGGCAAGCGGGAGAGCCGCCGTTTCATTGGCAGGCACGTGCTCACGCAAGACGATCTCATGACCTCCCGCGAATTCCCCGACGCGATCGCCTACGGCGGCTGGTCTATCGACCTCCACCCGCCCGAAGGCATCGACGCACCCGAGACCGAGCCCTGTGTGCAGCACCCCGTGCCCTGGCTCTACGACATTCCCCTCAGCGCCTGCGTCTCGACCAACGTGCGCAACCTCCTCTTCGCCGGCCGCAATATCTCGGCCACCCACGTCGCCTTCGCCTCCACCCGCGTCATGGCCACCTGCGCCGTCGTGGGACAGGGCGTCGGAACCGCCGCGGCCCACGCCATCGCGCGCGGCCTCTCGCTGGACGCCCTCCTCGAATCCCCCGAGAATCTGCGGGCGATCCAGCAGCGCCTCCTGCGCGATGACTGCTTCCTGGTCGGCCGCGAAAACGCCGATCCGCTCGACCGCGCGCGCACCGCCCGCGTAACCGCCTCCAGCGAACAGCCCGAAGGACCCGCCACCGCCGTGGTTTCCGGACAGACCCGCTGCGTCTTCGGCGATCGCGGCGCGCCCCCGGACCGCCGCCAGCCCGGCATGCACCGCTGGATGTCCGATCCAGACGCCGCCATGTCCGGAACGCGTCGGTCGACAACCGGCCCAGACGCCGGCCCGCCCGGCACACACCGAAGAGTGTCCGATCCAGACGCCGCCACGTCCGGAACGCACCGGTGGACGACCGGCCCAGACGCCGGCCCGCCCGCCTGGATCGAGCTCGCCTTCGACGCGCCCTGCGCTCCCCGCGAAGTCCAGCTCGTCTTCGACACCGGCCTCCACCGCCACCTCACCCTCAGCCACCACGACGGCTATACCGCCTCCAAAATGCTATGGGGCCAGCCCCAGCCCGAGACCATCCGCGACTACGACATTGAAGGCTTCGACGGAAGCGCCCGCCACACCCTGCTCCAGATCCGCAACAACCACCAGCGCCTCCGCCGCCACCTTCTCCCCAACCCCGCGCCCCTCCAGACAATCCGCATCACCATCCACGCCACCAACGGCCTCAACCACGCCCGCCTCTGCGAAGTGAGGGTGTACGAATAGAGGGAATCCCCAGCAAGGGACGTACCGCCGCAGGAACGCCCAACCCGACCACACCAACCCAACGTCCCGCGCCAACACCCCAACCAACCCACACACGCCACAACGCGGGGGTATGTCCCGGTCCGGGTCGCCAAGCACACCCATTCCCTTACCATGGCGACTGCGCGCCTCCCGCCGACCCCAACCGGGAAAGGCGCACAAGGGACGTACCGCCGCAAGAACGCCCAACCCGACCACACCAACCCAACGTCCCGCGCCAACACCCCAACCAACCCACACAAGCCACAACGCGGGGGTATGTCCCGGCCCGGGTCGCCAACTTGCGCCACGCACCAACCAAAAGGACTGCACCCCTCCCCCCGTCCCTAGCCACCCTCCAGCCGCCGGCGAAAAAACTCATGCTTTCCAAGCGGCGTACCCCGTCTCGTATAACGCCGGATCTGCTCCAGGAACCCCTTATTCTCCATCTCGACCAGCAGCGAATTCCGCCACTCCGCAGCCGTGTAATGCCCAAACCAGCGCTTCAGGTCCAGCAATGTATCGCCGGACCACTCTCCGCAGTGCGCTCGACAGCTCGACCACGCATACTCCCACGGAAACCGAACCATTCCCGCACGAACCGGATTCAGCTCCACATAACCCATGGCGCAAACGCTATGATCCAGGTCCATGGGGCACGAAAAGTACCTCCCGTGCCAGAGATGGCCACAGCGGGCATACTTCTCATTAATATAAAAGGTATGTTCCTGTTGCGTTTTCTTCATGGCCCGGCCGAGACTTTCTGCGCGCTCCGGAATACCCACAAGGTGAATATGGTTCGTCATCAGGCAGTACGCAACGACACGCAGCCCCTCTTCACCGCAATACCGTTCAAGCAGATGCAAGTAATGCGCGCGATCCTCATCGTCGAAGAACACGTCCTGCTTATTGTTTCCCCGGTGCGTAATGTGATGCGGCGCCCCCGGTATAACCACCCGAGCTTCCCTGGACATGGATTGATAGTAAAACGCATCGGGAAGAATGTCAACCCATTAAGGGACGTACCGCCGTGCAAGGGACGTACCGCCGCAAGAACGCCCAACCCGACCACACCAACCCAACGTCCCGCAACAACACCCCAACCAACCCACACACGCCACAACGCGGGGGTATGTCCCGGCCCGGGTCGCCAACTTGCGCCACGCACCAACCAAAAGGACTGCACCCCTCCCCCCGACCCCAACCGGGACAGGCGCGCATACCCACTCCCCTCCGCCGCACGCCGCTCTCCCGCCAGCAACGCCCACTCACACCACCACACCACGCCAATCAATGCGCACCCGTCCCTCGTACTCGCGCATCCTCCTCTTATTCTGGCATCATGCCGAGATACCAACCAGGGAGCGCCCCATGAACCACTCCATACCATCCCACGCGATTCCCGCCGCCATCGCCCTCGTGGCCGCCCTCAATCTCGCCGGTTGTCTCGGCAGCCCGCCCGAATTCTTCCAATCCGGCAACCAGACCCTCGCCTACCGCGTCCACGGCGAGGGCCCACCGCTCGTGCTCGTCCACGGCTTTCAGGGCAACGGCGCGATCCACTGGGAGCTCCCCGGAACCGCCGCGCTCCTTTCCCAGCATTTCCAGGTCATCATCCTGGACTGCCGCGGCCACGGCAACAGCGACAAGCCCCTCGGCGCCGCCCGCTACGGCCTCCACATGGTCGAAGATGTCCGCCGCCTCCTCGACCACCTCCAGATCGAGCGCGCCAGCCTCGCGGGCTACTCCATGGGCGGCTGGATCAGCCTCAAGTTCGCCGCGACCTACCCCGAGCGCGTCCAGGCCCTCGCGGTCGGCGGCAGCGGCTACCGCGACTTCTCCGAAAAGCAACTCGGCCAGGTGCTGAATGATCTCGTCGTCCCCTTCCTGCATCCCGGTTACGACCCGCGCGCCTTCGAAGCATGCAGCGACGCCTTCCCGGAATTCCAACTCACCGAGGAAGAAGTCGCCAACCTCCCCGCGCCCCTCTTCGCCATCGCCGGCAGCGAAGACTTCGCCGTGGAACAAGTCGAGCGCCTCGCCGAAGCCCGGCCCGACGCCCAGACCACCATCATCCCCAACAACGATCACAATTCCACCCTCTTCGCGCCGGAATTCCGCGAATCACTGGCGGATTTTTTCGAGGCGTCGATCACTTTGAAGTCGCCTTCAAATGCGCCATAACCCCATGACCCCCAGATTCATCGCCGCGCTGCGCGAGATTGCCCGCCCCGAAGGCGATTAAACCAAACACAGAACCCACGTCATTCATGCAGATTTCACGAAAACTCTGTCCCATTATAATTCTCGCCTGCCTGGCGCAAGCCACTGGCGCCACCGACTTAACCGAACACGATGGAAGCGTCCGTTCAATCACCTTCCGAAGCGCCGCCCTGCACACCAACAAGACCTTCTGCGCCGTCCTCCCCGAGGGCTTCGCCGCATCCGCCGGCCCCTGGCCAGTCCTCTTCCTCTTCCACGGCCGCGGCCGCACCGAACGCTCCCTCATCGACGACCCCGGCGCACGCAAAGCCCTCCTCGCCGCGCCCTTCGTCACTGTCCTCCCTGACGGTAACGACGGCTGGTACATCAATTCTCCCGCGCAACCCGAAGCGCGCTATCAGGACTACATCGACGAGCTCATCACCGTGGCGACGGACCGCCTCAACCTCTCCACCGACCCGCGCCGCCGCGCGCTCAGCGGGTGGAGCATGGGCGGCTACGGCTGCACCCGCTACGCCATCGACCGCCCCGGCCAGTTCGCGGTCGTCGCCCCCATCATCGGCCTGCTCGACTTCCCGCGCACCGGCCTCCCCGAGGGCCAGTCCTACGAGGTTCCGGAAGAGCGCTTCACCGCCGACCCCGAAACCTGGGCTGCGCTCAACCCCATCCACCAGGCCGAAACGCTCCGCGGCAGCGCCCTCTGCATCATTACCGGCACGACCGCCTTCGACCGCACCATGAACCTGAACTTCGCCCGCCGCCTCGCCGAACTCGAAATCCCGCACACCCTCCACATCCTCGAAGGCGGCCACACCTTCGACCTCGTCCGCGCAAGTCTCCCCATCGTCGTGGATTTCATCACACGGACCTTCGCTGATTGACCAGCCCCGGCGCCGCGCACCGCAACCCGACGCCTGCCGTCCCTGCCGTCCCTGCCGTCCCTGCCGTCCCTGCCGTCCCTGCCGTCCCTGAAGTCCCTGCCGTCCCTGCCGTCCCTGAAGTCCCTGTAGTCCCTGCCGTCCCTGAAGTCCCTGTAGTCCCTGTAGTCCCTGTAGTCCCTGTAGTGCCTGCCGCCCAACACCCCACCCCCGGGTTGACCCTCCACCGCCGGTTTGCCATCATACCCAGCAGGCAGGCAAACACATGCGCTTCGCCCCGAGAGGACCCGCTATTACAATGACCAGCTTTCTCCATTCCGCGCTCCGAAGTGCCGCCGTGCTCCTGGCGGCGATTACAGCCCTGGCGCCCGCCGCCGACTTCGAACAGCAGATCCTGCCCATCCTCCAGAACAACTGCTTCGAATGCCACGGCCCCGACGCCCAGAAATCCGGCCTGCGGCTTGATTCCCTGGCGCAGATATTCCTCAAGTCCGCCCTCGTTCCCGGCGATGCCGAGAGCAGCCGCATCATCCACGCGGTTCGCTACACCGACAAGGACCTGAAGATGCCGCCCGACGGCAAACTCGCGGACGCGGACATTGCCGCGCTGGAAGCCTGGGTCCAGGTCGGCGCGCCCTGGCCGGGGACAACCGAAGCCGAAGCGCGCGCCGAGGCAAAGGCCATCCGCGAGGCGGCCATCGCGAACGAGCCGGCCTACTGGGCTTTCCGCGCGCCCGTCAAACCCGCCGCGCCGGCCGTCGCCGATCCCATCTGGGCGGAAAACCCCATCGACGCCTTTATCCACCGAAAACTCGCGGAGCAAAACCTCGCCCCGTCGCGGGAGGCCGATCGCCGCACCCTCATCCGCCGCCTGTACCTTGACGTCCTCGGCCTGCCGCCCGCACCGGAGGAGGTGGACGCCTTCCTCGCCGACCCGGACCCCAACGCCTACAAAAAGCTCGTGGACCAGGTCCTCGCGTCGCCGCACTATGGCGAACGCTGGGCGCGCCACTGGCTCGATGTCGTCGGCTTCGCCGAGACCCACGGCTTTGAGATGAACCAGCCCCGCGACAACGCCTGGCGCTACCGCGACTACGTCATCCGCGCCTTCAACGAGGACCTCCCCTACACGCAATTCATCAAGGAGCAGATCGCGGGCGACGCCCTCGGCGCCGACGCCGCCACAGGCTACCTCGTCGCCGGGCCCTGGGACCAGGTGAAGAGCCCCGATATCGTCCTCACGAAGAACCAGCGCGATGGCGAGCTGCACGACATGGTCAACCGCACGACCGCCGCGTTTCTCGGCCTCACGGTAGGCTGCGCGAAGTGCCACGACCATAAGTTCGACCCGATCTCCCAGCGCGACTACTACCAGGTCCGCGCCTTCTTTGCCGGGGTGCAGCACGGTGATCGCGAGATGCGTCCGCCAGACTACGATGCGCGCCTGGCGGAAGCGGAGCAGGTCGCAAGCGAACGCGCCGAGGTCGCCGCAAAACTCGCCGCGTTCGCCCCCCTGGCCACCCTCAACCTCACCGCCATCGACGACGACGGCCCCCTCTTCCAGCTGGCGGGCCAGCCGCGCACCAGCATCCTCGTCCGCCCCATGGAATACGGCGTCATGGGCCAATCCGACATCGACCCCGGCCACCGCTACGCCATCTGGGCGGCGAATACCAACCAGACCGTCTTCGCCTGGCAGCCGGACGCCGCGGGCGATCATCGGGTCTATCTCTCCTGGAGCGTGGACAAGGACCGCTGCAAGCAGGTGGCCTATGTGCTCGACGCCGACGGTGATCCCGCCACGGACGGCGACCAAACGGTCATCGCCACCATCGACCAGCGCCTCAACGTCGCGCAACAGGACGGCGACACCGCCGAGAACGAGTGGAGCGGCTTTTTCGATGCCGGCCGCCACGCCCTTACCGAGTCGAGCGCCATCCTGCTCCGGAGCGGCGATAACCAGGGCAAGGTCACGGCCGATCTAATCGCCCTGCGCCCGGAAACCGGCGATATCGGCGCCGCGCCGCCCGCGCAACGGCCACAGCTCCGGCCCCCGGTGAATTTCGAGCGCAACGAAGACCGCTTCCCCGCCATCGAGGCCACCGCGCTCCGATTCACCATCCACGCCGCGAACCAGCACGCCCCCTGTATCGATGAACTCGAAGTCTATGCCGGCGCCAAGAACGTCGCGCTCGCCGGCAATGGCGGCGTCCCCTCCGCCTCCAGCGAATACGGCGGCGAGAAGCACCGCACCGCCCACCTGAACGACGGCGAATACGGCAATGATCGGAGCTGGATTCACAAGGAAGGATCCGAAGGCCCCATCTGGGCGCAGATCGATTTCGCCGGACCCCGCCGCATCGACCGCGCCGTCTGGGGCCGAGACCGCAAAGGCCAGTACAAGGATCGCCTCGCCACCCAATACACCATCGAAGCGCGCACGCCCGGCGGGGACTGGGTCGCCGTGGCCTCCGCCCTGGACCGCGCCCCCTTCGGCATTAAGACGCCCAACGTCCCCCAATTCGCCACCGGACTCGACCGCGCCGATCGCGAAGAACTGGCGAATCTCAAAAAACAGGACGCGGAACTCAACGAAAAGCACGCCGAACTCGTCAACTTCCCGAAGATCTATGCCGGCAACTTCGTCGACCCCGAGCCCACCCACTTCCTCTACCGTGGCGATCCCATGGCCGAGCGCGAGCCCGTGAACCCCGGCGGCATCGCCCACGTCGGCGCACCCCTCCAACTCCCGGATGACACGCCCGAGCAAAAGCGCCGCGTCGCCCTGGCCGATTGGCTCGCGCGCGGCGACAACCCCCTCACCGCCCGCGTCATGGTCAACCGCATCTGGCACTACCACTTCGGCCGCGGCATCGTCGAGACCCCGAGCGACTTCGGCGCCATGGGCGCGCGCCCCACCCACCCCGATCTCCTCGACTGGCTCGCCGTCACCTTCATGGAAGACGGCTGGCGCCCCAAGGCCCTCCACCGCCGCATCCTCCTCTCGCAAACCTACCGCCAATCCAGCGCGCCCCGGCCCGAGGCCCTGCGGATCGACGCCGACGCCCGCTACCTCTGGCGTTTCCCCCCGCGACGCCTCGAGGCCGAGCCCATCCGCGATTCCATCCTCGCCGCCAGCGGCGTCCTCGACCTCGAAATGGGCGGCCCCGGCTATAACGTGTTCAAGCCCAACGAAAACTACGTCCGCGTCTACGACCCCAAAGACGAGTTCGGCCCCGAAGAGTGGCGCCGCATGATCTACCAGAACAAACCCCGCATGGAGCAGGACGAAACCTTCGGCATCTTCGACTGTCCCGACGGCGCGCAAAACCAGCCCAAGCGCAACACCTCCACCACCCCGCTGCAGGCCCTCAACCTCCTCAACAGCCCCTTCATGCTACAGCAAGCCGAGCTCTTCGCCCAGCGCCTGGAGAAGGAGGCCCCCGCACCCGAAGCACAAGCCGCAAGAGCCTTCCGATTAGCCTACGCCCGCCAACCCGGCCCCGAGGAACAAGAAGCCGCCGCAGCCTTCATCCAGCAACACGGCTTGGTCCTGTTCTGCCGCGCGATCTACAACACGAACGAGTTCTTGTACCTCGATTGAGGTAGCCAGCCCCCTCGTTCCCACGGTCCCCGTTCCACTCGTTCCCACGGTCCTCCGTGGGAATGCAGACCGTTCCGCTCCCGCGGAACAACCCCACGCACGCAAGCACGTCTATATCAGGGGTGCCACGGACAAGCCCCCAAGGGCTTGCCCGTGCGAGTCAGCACGGGGGCGTGTGTATCGCGCTACCACGCCCCCATGGTAGAGTAAAACAAGACGAACCAACAACGTTCCAGGAGAATCCCGATGCGTTCCGGCCCCATATCAGACCAGCCGAAGAATGCGAGTCCGCTGGTCATCCCCTTCGACCGCAAGGCCATAGTCATCCGGGCAATTCTGGGACCGTTCATCATTGCCTTCTCTCTGGTGGCGGTGCTTTTTGAACTCCTGCTCCTTCTGTTCACCGGGGTGATTTTGGGTGGTATCAACGCGCCCGCGATAACTTTCTCTTTGAAGGCCGCGTTTTCCGGAATTGTCTACACTACCTACTGGCCGAAACTGTTCGACAGAAAACCTGCACTGATACTGACAGACGAGTACCTCGAGGATCACAGCGCCCCCACGTCGTACGGTCGCATCCCGTGGGATAGTATCTATGGCATACAGACCGCTTCCATCGGGTTCTACCAGGGCATCTCCCTCTTCGTAAGCGCGCAGCCACAGGAATCTCAGACGGCAGGACCCATAGCACGCGAACTCCGCAGCTGGTTCGAGTCGTTCTTCGGGAGCTCCGTGCAGGTTGCCACCGACTGCCTTGTCCTGTCGCGCGCGGATTTGACCATCATTTTGCAAGAGCGCTTCGAACAACACCCCAACCAGTCCGACGCCACGAGAGAACATCAGGGCCTGTTCGTCCGTGGACAGGCCTACACCCCGCGCGAGGAATACCTGGTGCCGTACGTGGAGAAGCCAGCCGTGACGCCGAAAGATTGATGAAGTGTCGGTGTATTATCCCTCAAGGCACTCGAACTCGCCGGGGACAAGATTGGGTCCCGTCCGCGGTCTCTGAAATGCTTTTTTTCGCTACCACGGTCCTCCGTGGTCTCGCATTACCGTTCCGCTCCCGCGAAACAATCCCACGCACGCAAGCAAATCTATATCAGGGGTGCCACGGACAAGCCCCCAAGGGCTTGCCCGTGCGGGTCGGCACGGGTGCGTGTGTATCTCGCTACCAGGCCGGCATCGTAGAGTCCACTCGTTCCCACGGTCCCCCGTGGGAATACAGACCGTTCCGCTCCAGCGGAACAACCCCCACCCCGCCATTCACGCGCTGGCCCGAAGCAACCGTTTCTGATACCCTATCCGGAGACCCAGGCAGTGCAGGAGTACGACGCACCATGACCCCGAACGAAATCTATCCCGACGGCCAGCATCTGCTCAACCGGCGCGGCTTTCTTCAGTCCGCGGGCGCGGGCCTCGGCGGCATTGCGCTTTCCGCGCTGCTCGCCGAAGCGGGCATGCTCTCCGCCGCCGCCGCGACGACGCCCCTGCGCCCGGCCATCGACGCGGCCGCGCCGCTGGCGCCGCGCATGCCGCACCACCACCCGCGCGCGAAGAATGTGATCGTGATCTTCTGCTCGGGGGCGTGCTCGCACCTGGACACGTGGGACTACAAGCCGGAGCTCATCAAGCGCCACGGCCAGCCGATGCCCGGCGGCGACGCGCTGGTGACCTTCCAGGGCGAGCAGGGCAACCTCACCAAGAGCCACTGGGAATTCCGCCCGCGCGGGGAATCCGGCAAGATGATCTCCGACATGCTCCCCAACCTCGCGGCGATGGCGGACGACTACTGCTTCATCCACTCGATGACCGCGAAGAGCAACACGCACGGGCCGGCGGAGAACCAGATGAGCACCGGCTTCACGCTGGACGGCTTCCCGAGCATGGGCGCGTGGGTGTCCTACGCCCTCGGCAGCGAGGCGAACGATCTCCCGGCCTACGTGGCCATTCCGGACCCGCGCGGCGTGCCGCAGTCCGGGCCGAACAACTGGGCCTCCGGTTTCCTCCCCGCCGTGTTTCAAGGCGTGCCCTTCAATGCGCAGAAGCCCATCCCCAACCTCGCGCGCCCCGCCGCGATTACCGACGGCGACGAACGCGCCACGCGCGACTTCCTGAAGTTCCTGAACGAGAAGCACCTGGAGCGCTTCCCCGGCGATACCGAGCTGAGCGCGCGCATCTCGTCCTACGAGCTTGCCGCGCGCATGCAGCTTCGCGCCGCGTCCATGAGCGATTTCAGCAACGAAAGCCCCGCCACGCGGCGGCTCTACTGCATCGACGACCCCAACGAACTCAAGGCGGGCTTCGGCAAGAACTGCCTCCTCGCGCGGCGGCTTATCGAGCGCGGCGTCCGCTTCGTGCAGCTCTTCAACGGCGCCTACGCCATGGGCGAGGGCGTGGGCAACTGGGACGGCCACAAGACGCTGAAGGAACAGTACGACGTGCACGCGCCCATCCTCGACGGCCCCGCCGCGGGCCTGATCCAGGATCTCAAGGCGCGCGGCATGCTCGACGACACGCTCGTGGTATGGACCACGGAGTTCGGGCGCATGCCCACCTTCCAGAAAGGCGCCAGCGGCCGCGACCACAATCCGAGCGGCTTCACCACCTGGATGACCGGCGCGGGCGTCAAACGGGGCTTCAGCTACGGCGCCACCGACGAGTTCGGCTACAAGGCCGTGGAAAACGTCAGCACGATCTACGATTTCCACGCCACCATCCTCCACCTGCTCGGCCTCGACCACGAGCGCCTCAGCTTCTACCACAACGGCATCGAGCGGCGGCTCACGGATGTGCACGGCCACGTGATCCGGGAGGTGCTGGCGTAGGGCGGAGGGCGCCGGAAGTTTTCAGGGACGGCAGGGACAGCAGAGACGGCAGGGACTTTAATCGCGCGCCAACAAGGTCGGCGAAAACTCGCACTTGCAGATTAGCGCCTTTTCTGCTAAGCTAGCTTAGATTTTGGTAGTCCCTGTAGTCCCTGTAGTCCCTGTAGTCCCTGTAGTCCCTGTAGTCCCTGTAGTCCCTGTAGTCCCTGTAGTCCCTGTAGTCCCTGTAGTCCCTGTAGTCCCTGTAGTCCCTGTAGTCCCTGTAGTCCGCACAGGAGACCACACACCATGACCAAAGGCTTCATCCCGCCGCACGGGGGCTACCGCGGACTCCTCTCCTACCAGCGCTCCGAGATCGTGTTCGACGCCACGGTCCGATTCTGTGAACGCCACTTCGACCCCTACGACCGCACCATCGGCCAGATGGTCCAGGCCGCGCGCTCTGGAAAGCAGAATATCGCCGAAGGCAGCATGGCCTCCGCAACCTCCAAGGAGACCGAGATCAAACTCACCAGCGTCGCCCGCGCGAGCCTGGGTGAGTTGCTCGAAGACTACCGGGACTTCCTGCGCGTTCGGCGGATTCCGGAGTGGGAGAAAGACCACCCCTACGCGCGCCGCCTTTCGGAATTACTCCGCACGCCAAACGCGGACTATGAGACCTTCCGAAAGGCGCTCGAACACGAAGACCTCGCCATCTCGGCCAACGCCATACTGGGCCTCTGCAAGGTCGCATACGCCCTGCTGACCCGCCAGATCAAGCAGCTGGAGGCGGCCTTTCTGGAAGAAGGCGGGCTGCGCGAACGCATGACCCGCGCACGGCTCGATGAGCGTGATCGCCAGCGGCGGCATCGGGATCGCGATACCCCGGAACAGCACGACGAACCGTAGCGCGCCAAAGGCACAGGGACGTCAGAAACACGAGACGGCTAGTCCCACGAAACTCGAAGATGGTCTCCTCGATATTTCCGCTAATCCTGGCGTACTCGCGACCCCTGCTGTCCCTGTGGTCACTGCCGTCCCTGCTGTCCCTGCTGTCCCTGCTGTCCCTGTAGTCCCTGTAGTCCCTGTAGTCCCTGTAGTCCCTGTAGTCCCTGTAGTCCCTGTAGTCCCTGTTGTCCCTGTTGTCCCTGTAGTCCCTGTTGTCCCTGTTGTCCCTGTAGTCCCTGTTGTCCCTGTAGTCCCTGTAGTCCCTGTAGTCCCTGTAGTCCCTGCAGTCCCTGCAGTCCCTGTTGTCCCTGTTGTCCCTGTAGTCCCTGCCCTCCCTGCCGTCCCTGTTGTCCCTGTTGTCCCTGTTGTACCCGTATCGCGTGCTGTATCTCCGCGAGCACCTCCGGATTGAGACGATATATCCAGCGACTCTCGCTTTGCTCCCGCGCAGCCGATGCCTGCCGCGGTCCGACGCCGCCCCAGAAGAGCGCGCACTGAACTGCCCAGCTCGTGACGATCAGGGCCGCCACCGCATAACGCCCCGTTCCCGCGCTGGAATTCTTCCCGGTACACCTCACTGCCGCCTCCTTTTCTGTGTGCCGCGCACATCACGTAATGGCGGGCGCCGTCGAAATCGATCAATGGCCCGCTTTCCAATCGCCGGCGGCCCTCACATGCGCCCAATGCAACCACGGATATAACGCCGCCGAGCCGTATGTGGTCAGAAGTATTTCCACGCCAGGATTCCAGCGCCATTCCGCCGCCAACACGCATCCGCCCCACCAATTTCATTCATCGCTTCGGGCAAGTCCCGCAACGTCGCCTCCGCCGGACCACGCCGCCACGGCCTCCAGATACTCTTTCCGCGCCATCAGCCCAGCGTCCAACTCCGCCGCCGCCACCGAGTTGCGCTCGCCACCCATATCAAAAACCACGGCGCCATCCTCGGGTATCTCGATTGCAAAAATATCCGCCTCCGGATCGTTCGCCTTAATAGGCAGAATCATCTCGTTGTTGAACTTCGACTCGCCCTGCATCGCCTCATACGTATAACGCCCCAGAACGCTATTCGGGTACGAAATATCGTTGTAATTCGACCAGTCGCTGGCCTCTGCCGTAAATACCCTACGCCCGTCGCCGTCAAAAAATTCGAGGCGGTCGTAATAGAGGCGCTCCGTATCGGTGAATCGAATGGTCATGGCGACCTCCCCATCGTCGCCCAGGGTCACAACGCCATCCTCATAACCCATGACGGAAAACCGCCTGGTGTACGAATGGTCGCGGACGAAGATCAAGAGCCAATCCAACGCGACGAGATGGGCGGCCTCCTCCATTTCGCCCGACACAAAATAGTCCGACGGCCCCGCCTCGCCCTTATCCCCCGGGCCCGGGTGGCCGTGACGGACATAGGTGGTTCCATTCCAGGAGTCGCGCCATACCGGCCGCTCATCGCCGTCAGGCCCGAATTTCACCAATTCGTTGTAGCGTCCGTCAGCCGCGCGAACTCCGCTGTAGGTGCGAACCTTGGGTGGAGCGGCAGGGTCAAAGTTCTCTTCGACGCTGAATTGGAAGGCCACATCGCCGATCTGCTCCGGCGCGTGCATCTGGTTATACCGGTCGATGAGCGCCTGGCCCTCCGCGATACCCTGCGGCATTGGCGCGAAGGGCACGGTGAAGACCTGCTCCTCTTCACCCGCCTTCACGTCCGGCAGGTGATGGTAGTCATCTCCATTGGGCGCGTGCGGATTCTCTCGGTAAAAGCTGAGGCTGATCGTGGCGTTGGGCGCCTCCGACCATAAAAACCGGCCCTCGCCGTCGGTCTTTCCACTGAATCCGCCCAGGCTGACCCCAGTCTCCGACCGTGCCGAAGCGCTTACCTGAATCTTCCCCAGGGGGTTCCCGCCGGCGTCCAGCACCCGCCCGCGCAGCATGCCGCCCCTGGTTAGCACAATGCGGACGGGCGGCATGCCCGCGGTGACATTGACCGTCTCGGCGCCGGAAACAAATCCCGCCGCATCGATTCTCAACACGGACTCGCCGGGCCGGATCGGCTTGATTTCGAAAACGCCATTGGAATCGGAGGTTGCGACACGGCCCGTGGCGCGCAAGGACCGCTGCCGCCAGTTTTCCAGTTCGATCACCCGCGCACCCGCGATCGGAACATCATCGTCATCGACCACCAATCCCGGCAGGCCGATCGCGTCGCCGATCGTCAGTACCGCCGAGCCGTCACGCAGCGCCGCGACGGGAAGTTCGGCGACCGTATACGTCGTAGTGGCGTAGTCGGGATGGTCCAGTGAGACCCAGAACTCCCCCAAATCCTTCGGCGCCACATCGCAGCTCCAGCGTCCACCTTCGTCGGTGTTGACCGCGTGAGGCAGCGGCTCCTGGGCGTCCCAATTGTGCCCGCCGAGAACGGGGATCGATACGGCCACCCCCGCTACGGCGGCGCCCGACGTATCCACTACGGTACCGCCGATGTAGGTTGCCCGTTCGAGATCCAGCCGCAGATCGGATGGCGCGGGCGAATCCCAGCCGGCCTCATTGGTCACATACCCCGCCGCAAAAGCCCGCAGCCGGTAGGGCGCGGGCCGATCGGGCATATAGAGCCGGGCCATCCCCGTCGCGTCCGTGCGGTAGACATGGACCTCTTCGTTGTCCGGGCCCAAGTCCTCCACAAGCAGGAAGCGCGCATCGGGCAGGGGGCGGCCCTCGCCCGTGATGCGTACCGTGACCGCGCGGCGGGGGCCCGCGTTCCCGGCCACATAGTTGCCCACCGCCGTCCCCTCCAGGCGCCGCAGTCCGTCGGGCCCGATCTGCACCGGGAGTATGGCCCCCCGTAGCGCCGGAAACCGCGCGAGGATCGCCATGCCTGCGTCGGTGAGATAGGTGTCCGCCAGGCTTACTTCGGCCAGATTGGGCAGTTTCTGAAGCGACGCCAGCCCCGCGTCGGTGATGTTGTTGTTTTCCAGATTCAACCGGCGCAATCGTTGAAGCCCCTCCAGGAACTCGAGCCCGCTATCGGTGATGAGCGTATCTTCAATCCCGAGCTCGTCCAGGTTCCGAAGGCCCGCCAGATACCGCATCCCCTCGTCCGTGATGTCGAGCATCCACATGTCCAGATAGGTCAGGTTAGACATATTCCGGATATACGACAACCCCTCATCTCCCACTTGAGTCCGATTCAGGACAAGCTCCTGCATGGCCGTCATTCCGCCGAGATGGCGCATACCCTCATCCCCCACGTCGGTGCTATTGATATTGAGCCGAATGAGTTGGGTCATTCCGGCAAGATACTGCATCCCCGCGTCCGTGACAGGCGTCTCGCGAAGCTCCAGGCGCGTCAATCCGGTTAATCCTTGTATATGGGCAAGTTGCTCGTCCTGGACCGCCGTTCCGGTAAGGGAAAGTGACTGGATATCCGTGGCGCCGAAGTTCGCCAGCGGCGAAAGGTCCGCGGCGCCCGCGTCATTCACACGAAGATAGACCGGCGCCCCGGCGGGCGCCTCGACCGCGCCTCGCGCGTCGACGCTCTCGCCGCCGATCTGCAACGTGCCCATGGAATAGTCTTCGGGGAAGCGCAATACCCGCGCGCCCGGCGTCGCGCCGGCTTCGGGCGGCGCGGCCGCCGTGATCGCGGAGGCCAGGGGTAGCGCTGGCTCGGTTCGCGCGCCGGCCACACCGGGGTCGACGCTCAGAAGCCCGACAAGCGCGCAGCACGTCAGTGCGCGCTGCCACAGACGCAGCCGGTCCGGGTGCGAGAACGGATCCCCAAGCAGCGTCTCAATACGCCGCCCGATATGGCTCCGGCTCGCGAAGAGCCCCGCCGACATCAACGGACGTTGCCGTTTCCCGATCATGCCCAGCAATTCGCACAGCTCGCGCGCATAGCCCACCGCGTCGTGCTCGGTCTTGAGCAGCGCGCGATCGCACGCAAGCTCGGCCGACTCCTCCCAGCGCTTGCCCGCCCACCAGACGCAGGGGTGAAAGAAAAAGACCGCCTGCGCGACCAGCCGCAGCATCTGGCCCAACGTATCCCCATGCCGCCAGTGCGTCAGCTCGTGCCGCAGCGTCCACGCCCATTGCTCCGCCGTGCCCTCCCGCTCCAGCCACTGCGGCGCCAGTATCACCGGGCGAACTATTCCGGCAATCGCCGGCGTCTCCAACTCCTCGGTAACGCGAAGCGCCGGCGTCCACCAACGGGCCGCTCCCTCCAGCTCGGCCTCGTAGGCGGCCAGAAGAGCCCGTGAGGGAGCCCGCGTCCGCCGCCGCAAACCGTGGAGGCGAATCTGCTCGACCAGCAGCCAGGCCAGCAGCGCGCCCGCGCCCGCGACCCAGAAACCTATCAGCCACGCCGCGGGAGAGTATCCCCGCCAGGGAGCCGCTTTCCGCGCTGCCTTTGGCGGCGCCACCCCCGCCGGTGCCGCCATCGCGGTCTTGATATCGCGCACGGCCGACGCCGGAATTCCAGCCTCCGGACCCACACGCCGGGAGTCCAGCAGTCGCGGCGTATAGAGATTATTGGACCCAACGGCGACGGGAGAGGCTCCGCGCGATGCGCTATCAAGCACCGCCAGATCGAACGGCGCGCGAAAGGCTACGGCAACGAGCGCGTTGAGTAGTACGATGGCCCAGAGCAGCGACTGGATCCGATGGCTGCGGATCGCACCACACTTAATGGCCAGCGCCAGCAGCGGAACCAGCGCGCACAACTCCAGGCTGGCGAAAGCGAGGCGGCCCAAAAGGGGCCACGTTTCGAAGAAGGTCCCCAGAAGGACCGCGGTGTCAACCATCTCACTTGCCCTTTCCCTGCTGCTCCTCGATCAGCTTCCGGAGCGCCTCCAGATCCTCGTCGCTGAGTCGTTCCTCCTTGATTAGACAGGAGAGAACCTGGCGCGGCGAACCGCCGAAGAATCCGGATACCAGGTCCCGCAACGTGCGCTTCCCCACGTTCTCGCGGCTCACCGCCGGCCTGAAGCGGTGCTGCCGCGCAATCGTCGGAACGAGTTCAACGTAGCCCTTCTTCCGCAAATTCGCCAGAACCGTGCGGATGGTGGACTCCGCCAGGCGCTCGGTTCGGTTGAATTCTTCGATGACCTCGCTGGATCCGCACTCTCCGAGGTTCCACACAATGCCCATCACCCGCTGCTCAAGGCGCGACAGGGGCGGAAGGTCGCGCGGCGTATTCTTGATTCGATTTGCCACAGCCCAGTTCCTTTATCTTCACAGCAGTTCACTAAAATTATCAACTTCATCTATATTTATAGCGGAAAAACGGGCGGTTGTCAATCACTTTTTTCGGCCCCTGCTCCCCCGCCACACAAAAAAGCGCGGGCCGCCCGTTTCCAGACGGCCCGCGCGCGGACTACGGCTATTCTACTATACGCCTACGGCAGCGCCACGTCCTCGCCCTCGCCGTTCTGCAGGCGATCGCCGAAGCGCCGGCCGATGGTCGGAGAATCATTGTCCACCTGCCAGCGGAACTGATCCTCCGTGGCGTCCTGATCCACGACGCGCACATGCGTGAAGACAACGTCCACATCGCGCGCGGCGCCGCAGAAGCGCGGGCGCTCGCCCTCCTCGACCACTTCGCTCTCGGGAATGGCGAAGGTCCGGATGGTGCTGCGCACCACGAAATCGCCCGGCGTTTCGAAAAGCCGCCGCACGCCAATGTTCGCGGTAGCCACCGCCGGCCCGCAGAGCCGGTGCGCCGCGCCGTCGCGCCCGAGAGGTTCCCAGCTATTCTCCGGTACCGCGGCCCCGGGCGCTGTCCCGGGTTCCAGTCTGCGAATGTGCAAGACCAGCTCACTGCGGATCAGGCCGCAGGCGTCGCCGTGCCATACCCCCTCGACATTCCGGTCGAAGCGGAAAGCAATTCCGGTGCCGGCGCGCACGAGCAGCCGCCCGTTCTCGCGGTGGAAGTTGGTCGCCGCGCCGACCACATCGCATTCGCCCCCCGACGGCCCGGGCCGCGGCGCGAGCGAGGCGCGCGGGCTCGCGACGATATACTGCCGCAGCGGCCGGTTAATCGCCTCCGGGCCCTCGTCGTTCAGTCCCAGCGCCCCGTTAATGACGTGCTGAATATCCGTCGGGCCGATAATCCCGTCGTTGTCCACATCGCCAATGATCTCAAAGGGATCCCCGTCCTGCGCCATCGCCAGGGGGGCCATGCAGAGGGCAAGCAGCAACACAAGCGCCGTTGCCCGGCGGTCTTTCATCCATTTCATGGTGCTATCTCCATGTTAAGGTCAATTCATATGCGTGAAAGAGTGTTCGGATGGGGCGTCCCCGCTCGGCGGCGCGTTCGCAAGTAGATGATACCGGTAGCGAAAGCGATTGCCCGCTTGGGCGGGCGGCGACTGCTCCGATCCGATAGTCGGTTGCTCGGCGTCGCCATTCGCTTCGCCCAGCTCGGTGTTCGCGAATGCCGATTCCGGGGCCGGCATTCGGGACGATGGCGGCAATGTCGCCCACGCTGTCGCGCCCCAAACCGTCGCGCCGTCCTCGGCATCGGCGCCCTCGGAAGCTCCGAACAGGCGCTGAATATCCAACACACCAGTGCGCGCAGCCGAAGCCTGTGAATCCACACTGGAAAGCGCGCCGAGCGCACCTTGAAGCGTCAACACCTCCGCCCGCGCGCCGGGCGAGCCGTCCACCCCCGGAAGATTGGCCGCCAGGGCCGCGACGACCATGACGACCAGACGCAGACGCCAGCGGCCACTTTCGCCGGTCCCGAAACGCACGTTATATCGAAAGCCCAGAATTCTCATGACCGAGCCCGCTCCCTCCACGTCGCGAGCAACGCGATGCACGCGAGCAGTACAAGAAGGTCCGCAACCCACCAGGCAACATGGCCAGAATTCTCCGTCGAGGGTCCGCATCCTGGGATTTTTCCATTGCCTCCTTCCCCTTCGCCTTCACCCTCGCCTTCGCCTTCACCCTCGCCTTCTCCCTCACCTTCGCCCTCACCCTCACCTTCACCTTCACCCTCACCCTCACCCTCACCTTCACCCTCACCTTCGCCTTCGCCCTCGCCCTCGCCTTCGCCCTCACCCTCACCCTCACCTTCACCCTCACCTTCACCCTCACCTTCACCCTCACCTTCACCCTCACCTTCACCCTCACCTTCTCCCTCACCTTCTCCCTCGCCTTCGCCTTCGCCCTCTCCTTCCCCTTCCCCTTCTCCTTCGCCTTCTCCCTCACCTTCGCCCTCACCCTCACCTTCGCCCTCACCTTCACCCTCACCTTCACCCTCGCCTTCCCCTTCGCCTTCACCTTCACCTTCACCTTCACCTTCACCTTCGCCTTCCACCGCGCCGCCCAGAACCTCGATGGTCCCGGGATTCACTTGCGCCACCAGAGAAAAACCCAGCGGATCGGATATCAACACGTTGGCCAGCGTCACCATCAAGGGACCATTGGGAACCCCCATCGCGACGTCAAAATCCACGTAGAGAATCACCCCATCCGGTATCTCGTTCTGGTTGAACCCAAAAATAATGACGCGCGTGCTTCCATCCGGCCGCGCCGTAATGCTGGCATCTTTGTCGGCGGCCTCCGCGGCGGGTCCAATCCGCACGTCGCCCACCGCCAGGGCGGCCGTTTCAAACAAAAGGTCAAATTGCACAATGGAAACGTCCGCGCCCTCCGCCTCCAGCCATATCGGCAGGGTTACCACGTCGCCGGGATTCGCGCTGGTGTCGTCGAGCGACAGCAGAATGGCCGCGGCGGGCAGGCAGACCAGCCCCGCGAGGACAAGGGAAACAAGCGCCGAATAATACTTCACCGGGCACGACCTTTCCGCCGGCGCGGCCGGCTGCGGGCCAGCGCCATGGTAATCCCCACCACAAATACCGCAAACAGGAGCGCGCGATAGCGGATGATCCACGCCGGGCCGGAGCCCGTGGATACCGCGCGCGCCGCGCCCGACGCCACGGCGATCGCTTTGTCGCCATCAACCACCAGCACATCACTGGTCAGGGTGACCGCAACAGGATTCCCAAAGGGATCGCTGAGCACCGCGCCGTCAAGCCGCACCGCGCCGGAAGCGCCGGCGCCGCCCTCGCGCGCGAAGAACAGCCGCGCCACTTCGCCGCCGCCGAGCTCGTTTCGGTTGAAGCCCACTACCACAACGCGCACCACCCCGGGGCGCCGCTCGTGCGCCTGGGCCGACTTCTCCGCGCGGGACGCGACCTCGCCGGCCTCCGCCTTCAGAAAGCGCCAGGCGTCGGCGTCATACGTAACGTCAATCTGAAACGCTGCCACGCTTTCCCCGCCGGGCAATGCGAGCACCACGGGCGCCACGATCCCGTCAGGGGATATCGTGGCCCGCGACACATCGATCCCGAGGGTGGCGGCGCGTACGGACCCCCCAGCCGCCAGCGCCAGCGGGACAATAACGATGATCAACACACCGCGCATACTAGCGCCTCCCGCGCCGCGCGCGCCCGGGAGCAATCAATCCGGCGCGCCCGGCGAACAGCAGGACGAAGAGAAGCGCGGCGACGCCAGTGACGATCAGCGCCGCACTGCGGGGGTACGCTGCGGTATCGGCCGGGTTCCCCAAAGTCGAAACATCGCCCGACGCTACGGGGGCGCGGGGCGCCGCGATGGGCGCGGCCAGCGCCAGCCGGGCATCCGGTGGAGCGCTGGCGGCGGACCCCGCCGCCTCCGGCGCACGGCCATACGCCCCCGGGCGCCCCGCTTCGCCACTGGTTCCCGCCGGTTCCGATCCCGCGGCCGGCGCGGGTATACCAGTACCCGGCGCGGACGGCGCGAAACCCTGACGAACGGTCGACACGTCCGAGCGGGGCGGACGCTCCGATTCCGGGGGGACGCGGTCCACCCAGGTTCCGGCCGCGCGCGTGACCGGTGCGCCGGGGCCCCGATCGGCGGCCGGGCCCGACGGATCATCCAGTGCGAGCGCGCCGGGGCCTGAAGCGGTTGACCGCTCCGGCGCGCCATCGGTCGCCTCCGCGGCCTCCGCAACCGAGTCCGCCGCTTCCGGCGAGCCTTCGCTTCCGAAATCCTCCAGAGGCTCCTCGACGCCGCCCTCTTCCTCCCGGGGCGCCGCTATCTTGTCGGGAGACGCCGGGGGCGGGTTCAGGAGATCCTCGATATCAAGATTGACCGCATTGCCGAAGGGGTCCGTGGCAAGCGCCCGGTCGAGCGTCAGACCCTCCGGCGACATCCCCGCCTGTAGTGGGCGCAGCACGATGGTCGCAACATGTCCATCGTAAAGCGCGGTGTCGTTGAATCCCGTAATCAGGACGCGCCCGCTCCCCGCCCGGGGCGCCGAGACCACGATCTCCTTGCCGGCGTCGGTCGCCGCGCCCCCCGGGGTGATGCCGACCAGTTCAAAGCGCGCGGGGTCATAGTGCACGTCAAACACGATGCCCGAAACGGGATCGCGCTCGTCCGTGTACAGCAGCACGGGTGTCTCAACCATCCCGCCGGTGCGCGTGGGCTGTTGCATGCTCACCACGGCCGCGTACGCGGCCCAGGAGCACGCCAAACCAATCGCAATGCAGGCGATGGCGCGCCGGCGGGCAAAACGCCGCCGTAACCTGGACGGGTGCTCGGATTCGATCATGGGGTCCATGGAATTTTCTCGCGAAGGAGTCGCTGAGGCGCGCACTTCAGTCCGGGATTCAGCGGATGATCGTAGGATCGCTGAGCCGGTCCCGCGGCGCCGTGTCGATTGGCGAACAGGATCACGCTTCCCCGCCGCAAACCGCGGGCGGTCGGGCGGGAAGCATCAGGCGAGAAAAGGGGGCGCGTGCGGGCCCAGGGGAAGCAATGCGCGCGGCGCACACGGCGGCGCGAGAGAACGTATAGGAAGGGCGGATCGCGCGGGCGCCAGGTCGGCCCCGGACAGGCGTACGCGCGCCGGGACCGGTATCGCCTGTTTCTCCTGGCGGAGAACCCGCGTGCGCTCCATATCCAACGTAGCCTGGTGAATCGGGCCGGCGCGCAACTCGCCGGAGGGGGGCGCTTCGCCGGACGCGATGCCCATCAGCCCCTGAAGCGCCGAAAGGTCTCCCGCACCGGCCTCGCCCGCGCCAAACTGAAGAGCACAGACATCGTGCGAAACCTGGGGAGCGCCGGGCGCGGGTATGGCGCCGAGCCCGCTCGCCACGTTGGCGAGCAGGGCGAAGAAGACGCTCCACACAACCCGATTGCACGTTCGCATGATAAACCCTCTACACCAAGAGGCTACCACGGATGCACGGCCGTGTCAACACGTAATCTCGGAATCCAGTATGGACCCCACACCAGGCGAGCCCCGACCATGGGCCGCGCAATCCGTGCGTATTCGTCGGCGCGGCGCCGCTCAGCGATCGCGGGGTGCGGTGCGGCGAACGGATTCTTCACTCCAGCCCTGTACGGCCTGCGCGTCCCCGGAGCTGGCGGCGTGGGGCGCCTGTGCGTCGTCCTCGCTGCCCGTTTCCTCCGTGGCCTCGGTGGTCTTGGTCCCCTCGGCGACCTCGGCGACCTCGGCGACCGCGGTATACGGCGGAATCGGAGGCGGAACGCGAACCGCGGCGGATGCCTTCGGGAACGCCATTTCCGCCCGCTGCATGGAATTGAAATTGACCATCCCGTAGGACAGTATCAGCGCGATCACAATACCGAACACCAACGTCTTGTTACCCAGGTTGATTTCCAGCATGTCCATTTCCTTTCGAGTCTGGCCACCGGGGATTTCGGGCGCGCCTGGGCTCCGGTGCGGTCCGCTGGCCTGGATTAACCGCTCCACCGGGATTGTACCCGCATTTCCGGTAAAATGCAAATCCGTATTTACGGAAACACGCTTCCTGCGCCCCTGGCGGCCCGGTATTGTTTGACCTGTCAATGAATTCGCGGTAAACTAACGCCATGAGCCCGTTACAATCCGAAATTAAACAGTCGCGGGGCTTCTCCTCGGCCGCCGAGGAAGCCCTGCTCAACCTCCAGCGCACCGCCGACCACATCCAGATCGCCTTTACCCGCCTCTTCCGGGCCCATGGCATCACGGGCCAGCAGTACAATGTGCTGCGCATCCTGCGGGGGGCCGGGGAGCCCCTCCCCATCCTCGAAATCGGCGCGCGCATGGTCACGGTCGTCCCCGCCATTACGGGCCTGATCGACCGCCTCGAAAAGCTGGGCCTGGTCTGCCGGACGCGCTCGGATGCGGATCGCCGCGTGATCAGCGTGACCCTGCTGGAGCCGGGCCGGCGCCTGCTGGCGGATCTCGACGAGCCCGTGACCGCGCTGAACCGCGAGCTGCTGGCGCACATGGACGACGCCGAACTTCGATCGGCGATCGCGCTGCTGGAAAAGATGCGGGCCCATTGTCCCTCCTGCCAGGAGAAACATTGAGTCGTCTCCGCCAGGAAGCAGCGCGGGCGCGAACCCGGCATTGGGGATCGCGCCCGCGGTTCTGGTGACGATTATTTCACGCGAAGTGCATGGCGGGGCGGCGGCGCGCCTCCTCTTCCATCGCCCGCGGGAACAGCACGTTGTTCTCCTTGTGGATGTGGAGGTGGAGATCCATCGCCAGGTCGTGCAGGCCATCCAGGAGGGCCTGGTAGGTGTTGCAGGCCCAGTCCGGCGGCGTGAAGTCGTCGGTCAGTTCCGCGATCCGCTCTAGCCCACCGCCGGCGTCGTCGTGTTCCGCCTCCATGGCGTGAATCGGGTTCGACAGGGTCCCGAAGGGCATGGGCGGCAGGCCCTCCTGGCGCGCGAACAGCCGAATGACGGGAAACAGCACGTATTCCTCCTTCATCGTGTGGCTGTCGAGTTCGCCCGCCAGCCCCTGGACGGTGTTCGCCAGTTCCTCCAGGCGCGGATCGCGGTCGCCGTGAACCTTGGCCACTTTCTGGGACATCTGGATCAGCCGGGGCAGTTCCAGGCGCAAGTACTCGTGGTGGCGCTCCACGATGTGGTCGCAGAGCTCGTCCAGCGGCATCGCCGCCGCGTCGATTTCGTCGCCGGCGGCGCGGCGGGCGTCGGAGCGGTGGAGCGCGTCGAGGACGGCGTCCATGTCGACGCCCTTTTTCAGGCAGGCCTCCTCCAGCGAGCGCTTGCCGCCGCAGCAGTAATCGATCTGGAAGGCTTCAAAGACGCGCGAGCGGGACGGGTGGGCCGTGACGAGTTCGCCGACGGTCTGGGTTGCGGTAATGGTGCTCATGGTGGTGTTCCTTTCCGGTTTCTTGCCTACTGTTCGGCGGGAACAGTGTTCTTGTCGTCCACGGCGGTGTAGTCCACCGCCATCACATCTTCCGTTTCATCGCTGAGGGACCAGCCGGTCTTCAGGCCGAGGATGAACCAGCCCAGGGCCACGATGCCGATCGCGAATATGGTGTCGCCGATGACGCGCATCCAGCGGAGGGTGTTCATGAGGCCGGTCTGCATGAATTCGGCGGAGCGGGCCATCCACATGCCGTCGTTGACGCTGGCCCAGACCTGGAGCAGGCCGCGGGGCAGGTCGCTGAGGAGCACCATGAGGGCGAGGCCGATGTTCATCATCCAGAAGGCGAAGGCGAGCGTGCCGGTCTTCCAGACGAGCCGCTGGGTGAGGCCCTTGAGGCAGAAGAGCGTGAGCCCGATGCCGAGCATGCCGTAGACCCCGAAGAGGGCGGTGTGGGCGTGCACGGCGGTGGTGTTCAGGCCCTGCATGTAGTACAGCGCGATGGGCGGGTTGATGAGGAAGCCGAAGATACCGGCGCCGACCAGGTTCCAGAAGGCGACGGCCACGAAGCAGTAGATGGGCCACTTGTAGGCCACGACCCAGGGGCGGGCGCGGCTGAGGGTGAGGTTTTCGTAGGCCTCGAAGCCGATAAGCACGAGCGGCACGACCTCGAGCGCGCTGAACACGGCGCCCAGCGCGAGGACGGCGGTGGGCGTTCCGGTGAAGTAGAGGTGGTGGAAGGTGCCGATGATCCCGCCGGCCAGGAAGATGGTGGTGGCGAAGAGCACGGCGGAGGTTGCGGTGCGGGTCTTGAGGAGGCCCATCCGGGTGAAGAGGAAGGCGATGACCACGGTGGCGAAGACCTCGAAGAAGCCTTCCACCCAGAGGTGAACAACCCACCAGCGCCAGTATTCGGCGAGCGCCAGGTGGGTCTGGCGGCCCCACATCAGCCCGGCGCCGTAGAACAGCGCGATGGCGAAGCTGGAGAGGAAGAAAAGCGCCAGCAGATTGCGGTTCGGGCCTGGGTTCTTGAGGGCGGGCCAGAGCGCGCGGCCCATGAGCGCGAGCCATATGAACAGGCCGGCGAAGAGGAAGATCTGCCAGAAGCGCCCGAGGTCCACGTATTCGTAGCCCTGGTGCCCGAACCAGAAGTTCATTTCGTAGCCCATTTGCTGGCGCGTGCCGTACCAGGTGCCGAACATGGAGCCCACGACGATCAGAAGCAGCGCGCCGAAGAGTACGTTGACGCCGAGCCGCTGGTAGCGGGGCTCGTGTCCGGAAACCGCCGGGGCCATGAAGAGGCCGGTGGCGAGCCAGGCGGTGGCGATCCAGAAGATGCCGAGCTGGGTGTGCCAGGTGCGCGTGACGGCGTAGGGCAGGTATTCGGCGAGCGGGATGCCGTAGAAGCCGGAGCCCTCCACGCCGTAGTGCGCGGTGACGCCGCCAAGGCCGACCTGGACCACGATGAGCGCCGCGACCACCCAGAAGTACTTGAGCGTCGCGCGCATCGACGGCGTGGGCTGCTGCCCCATGAGCGGGTCGTGCGCGGGGAGGTCGTCGTCCTCGTGATCGTTGTGCTTGAGGACGGCATAGTACCAGGCCAGCGCGCCGACCCCCGCGAGCAGGAGGACGAAGCTGATCACCGACCAGACGATGTTCGAGCCGGTGGGCCGGTTGTCGATCAGGGGCTCCGGCGGCCAATTCTGCGTGTAGGTAATCGCGCTGTCCGGCCGGTTCGTGCCGCAGGCCCAGGCGGCCCAGAAGTAGAAGGCGCTCAGCTTTTCGCGGCGATCGTCGTCGCGGAGCACGTTATTCGGCAGCGCATAGGCCTCGCGCAACTCCGCGAGGGACGGATCGTCGCTGTAGAGGGTTTCGTAGTGGGCGCGGACCGCCTGAATGGCCTGGGCGCGGACCTCGGAAACGACGATATTGCCGGTCTCGGGGTTGTGTGTGTTTGTGCGGATTTCGGACTTGAGCCGCGCGCGGAGGGCGCCCTGCTGTTCGAGGTTCAGTTCGGCGTATGGTTTGCCGAAGTCGGCCTGGCCCCAGTGATCCAACAGCCAGACGCATTCGCGGTGCAGGAAATCCGCCGACCAGTCCGGCGCAACGTAGGAGCCGTGCCCCCACACCGTGCCGTTCTGCTGCCCGCCCGTGGATTGCCATACATTCTGTCCGTCCTTGATATCCTGACCCGTAAACAGTACGGTTCCGCCCGCGGTAACGACCCGTTCGGGGATCGGCGGGGCCGTGTGGTACAGGTCGTACCCAAAGTACCCCAGCACCAGGAAAGATAGCACCATGACCAGGATCAAACTGATCCATAACTTGCGATCCGTCATTTTCTCCTCCAATCTAACGTTGCTTGGATGCCCATTGCCAGAACATATCTAGCAGAATATCATGTGTTGCCGGCGAGCGAAGCGGGAAATTTCGGGGCCAGCACGCGGGCGGCGGCGGGGTACATCAGGCGGGCCAGGTGCGCGCCCCAGATGGCCAGCGCGGTCACTTCCAGCAGGCCGCTCAGGCCCGCCAGGGGAAAGGCGCCGGGCGTGAAGTCGGTCAGCGCCTGAAAGGTCACCCGCATCGCGCAGCCGGTATTCAGGAGCACAAACGGGGCCCAGAGGGCGGTGAGTCGGCGTCCGTCGAGCCCGCCGAAGACCGGCACAAACTTGGCCGCGACGCCTACGATCATCATGCTGATGAAGCCGACCGTCACGGCGTGGCGGATGGCGCCGTAGTACGCGTGGGAGAACCCGATTTGCGCGGCGTGGCTGTCCGGCGCGAAGGCGCGGAGGAGGCCGAACTGGTAGGCCGGCAGGAGCACCGCCATCAGCAGCGAGAGCATGAGCCAGGCGTAGGCGGCGCGGATGAACTTGATGCTGCGGTCCGGGCGCCAGACCGGGCGGTGGAGGCGCCACGACCAGACGAGCGCGGCGACGGCGGCGAAGAGCAGCAGCACGCCCGCGAACCAGAGCGCGGCCCATTCCCGGCCCCAGGCGCGCATCGCCACGAAGCCGCCGGCCTCGGCCAGCACCGCGACGTTGATCAGCGCGAGCACAGTCAGGCTCCGGCGCGCGGAGGGGCGGGGCAGGTGGTAGAGCTTGTCGAAGAGGAAGTGGCTCACGCCGAGGATCATCAGCAGCGCGAAGCCGTGAATCTGGAAGTCGCGAAGCGGGGCCTGCCAGAACGAAATGCGCGCCAGGAGCGCCTCCTCGGTGGGCGCGAGCGCGAGCCCGGCAAAGTGGATGGTGGTGTAGACGGCCTGGACGAGGAACCAGAAGAGCGCGCAAGCGGCGTAGGCCTCCCACACGACGAGCGGGCGGCCGTGTTGCAGGGCGGTGCGGACGAGCACGGCGCCGAAAATGGCGATGGCGGCGATTTCGAGCAGGTTGCCGAGCAGGGCCGTTCCAAAGAGCGCGGGCCACCGATCGAGGAAGGCCTCGCCGCCGGCGCGCATCAGGATACCGGCGAGCATGAGGCCCAGGGTGGCGCGGGCGAGGCGGGGCCAGGCGAGGCGCGTTCCGGAGAAGCGGGGGAACATGTGGTAGGCGAAACCCATCACAAAGAGGCCGACCCAGCCGAAGATCTGCGCGTGTCCGTGGGCATTCACCTGGTGAATGCCCACGGCGGTAAAGGAACCGGAAACCGCGATCTGGATGAGGAGCCAGGCCCCCCAGACGGCGCCGAGGGTGAGGACGACGCCGATGCCGGCGAGGAAGAATGGCCGGAAATGGCCGCGCGCGTGCTCGGAGTTGGGGTCGATGCCGGCGCGGGAGAGGAGGACTTCGTTTTGCGCGGGTTTTCCGGGCTTCCGGGGTTGGTCATTTCGGGCCGTGGTCATGTGTTGGGCCTCCTTGTTCTCTAATCGCATGTGATTATCCGTTTATGGTCCAAAAAAATTTACGGCAGGGTCAGCGCCACCTCGTGATCGACGACGTCGGCCAGGGTGGAGCCTTTGAGCATTTTCAGATACGCGTTTCGGACGGCGGCCCATTCGTGGTGCACCGCGCAGGGGTTGTTGGCGTCGCAGGCGGGCCGCCCCATGAAGCAGCCCTCCCAACGGGCGACGTGATCCACCGGATTAACCACGTCGTAGAGGGTGATTTCCGTGGGCTTGCGCGCCAGGCAGAATCCGCCGCCCATGCCCTTCTGGGAGACGACTATCCCCTCCTGCACGAGGCCCTGTAGGAGCTTGCCGAGGTAGTTCTGGGGGGCGCCGATCTGTTCGGCGATGTGGGCGGCGCCCTGGAACTCGCCGGGGCGCTCAGCCAGGGCGACCACGGCGCGGAGGGTATGGAGTGCTGTCCTGGAAATCATGGTGAACTCCTTAATCACATGTTATTATACGATTTTGTTGGGGCGATGTCAAGTGGGTGGATTTTCGTGGTGGCCCCTGGGCGGCGCTTGCGCGGCTGGGGTGGTTTGGGGCAGCGATTCGGATTGCGTTGCAATCCGGGGACAGCCGGGACGGCTATCCTACTTTGGCCGCCGCGTTGCAGCTGGGGTGTCGGGTGTGTGGCCGGCGACGGGACAGCCGCGCCGGTTGGGGGTGTTGTGTGTTGGTTGGGCTCGCTTTGGGTCGCGAGGGGGCTGTTGCTTCCCGGGGCGATGGGGCGCCGCAGTCCCTGGGGCGGGTGCGCGTGGCACCGGGGGGTGCTTTTCTGCGGGTACAGGCACCCGCGAATTGGGGGTGGTTTGGGGCGCCTACGCGGCTGGGGTGGTTTTTGTCGCGGGAGCCAGTCCCCCTGGCGGCACCCGCGATTCTGGGGTGGTTTGGGGCGCCTACGCGGCTGGGGTGGTTTTTGTCGCGGGAGCCAGTCCCCATGGTTGCAGTTGTGGTTATAGAAGGTTGTCCGGCGCCGGACTTATGCGGGTGATTGCGGTTTTAACCTTGGGTCAGACAATCGACGCGCGGGGGTGTCTGGCAGTATCGTGGTGCGGAATAGCCGGCATACGCCCAGTGGTAATCCGCCAGTACAGAGCCCGCGTCTGAACGTTGAAAGGGGACGAGGTGGCAAACGCGATCGAAGTTTCCCCGTCAATCACCTATTAATTGGGATGGGGCGTTGCAGTTTTTGGGGAGGCTTTAGGCTTTAGGCTTTAGGCTTTAGGCTGGAGGCTTTAGGCTGGAGGGAAGTGGACAGAGTGGACGGGGTGGACAGAGTGGATTCGCCGCGGCGAATGGACAGCGTGGACAGCAGGGGCGGCGATGCGCAGGACGCCGCGCGCCCGGGGCGATTCGAGCCGGAGTCCCGTCCGGGTGCGCGGCGCGCTCACCGGTGCTCCTTGAATAGCACGTGCTTTCGCACGATGGGGTCGTACTTTTTGAGCAGCAGCCGCCCGGATTTCGTGCGGGTATTCCTGGTGGTGCTGTAGCGAAACGGGCTCTCGGTGCTTTGGAGGATTATCCGCTCGCGGCCAATCTTGTTCGCCATGTAATTGTTCCTTTCATCCGGTATCAGTGGTCAGACAAGGCGGTCGCGCCCTCGCCGGCGGTGACTTCATCGGCGGGGATCGGGTCGTGGAGGGAGGCCCAGGCGTCGGGGCCCGCCGCCCACATTGCGTCATCCAGCAGGCATTCGGAGAGCGCGCGATGTATCCGATCGGCGTCCAGGTGTTGCCCGATGAGCACGAGCGTCTGGCCGCGGTCGCCGAATACCTCTTTCAACGCGCGCCGCGCCTCGTCGAGGTCTTCTTCCGCGACTTCCCACTCCGGGAGGGGCAGGGCGTCCCACCAGTAACCCGAGGGCGTGAGGTGTATGGCGGCTCCCGCCTGGGACCATTCGTAGACCTGGTTGTTTCTCGTGGCCAGCCACACGAATCCCTTGGATCGGAGCACGGGCTTGAAGAAATCGGTATCGCCGTTCATGAGCGACCATAGCCGCTCCGGATGGAACGGGCGATCCGCACGGAAGGTCGTGGCGCTGATGCCGTACTCCTCCGTTTCGGGAAGCTCCGACCCCCGGGGGACGGCGAGCCAGTCCTTGTGCTGGCTGGCCTCTTCCATACGGAAGCGCCCCGTGTCGAGAATAGCCTCCAGCGGCGCCGCGCCAAATTCCGCCCGGATGATTTCGGTCGACGGATTGAGATGGCGCAGGAAACGCTCCAGACGGTCCAACTGGGCGGAATCGGCGCAATCGCACTTGTTGAGAATGATTACGTTGGCGAACTCCACCTGATCGGTGAGGAGATCGACGATGCTCCGGTCATCTGTTTCATCCACGCCGAGGCCGCGATCGGGAAGATCGTCCCACGATGCGTAGTCCGCCATGAAATTCGCCGCGTCCACCACGGTCACCAGGGTGTCGAGCGTGGCGCAATCCGACAGGGAGGCTCCGGTCTCGTCTTCAAAGCTGAAGGTCTCGGCGACGGGAAGCGGCTCCGCTATGCCGGTGGACTCGATGAGCAGGTAGTCGAAGCGCTGCTCCCTGGCCAGTTGGGCGACCGCCACAAGCAGGTCCTCGCGGAGCGTGCAGCAGATGCAGCCGTTTGACATCTCCACCAGGCGCTCCTCTTCGCGGTGGAGCGCGGCCTCGCCGCCGCGGACCAGCGCGGCGTCGATGTTGACTTCGCTCATGTCATTGACGATGACGGCAACGCGCTTTCCGTCGCGGTTGTTGAGCACGTGATTGAGCACGGTCGTCTTCCCCGCGCCCAGGAATCCCGAGAGCACGGTAACCGGTAGTTTTTTCATCGGACGGGGTCTCCGTAGTGTCGTCGCGGCGGACGGTTTGGGTTCGAGGCGGGGCGCACTATAGCAAACCTCTCTCGCAAATGCAACCGCATTATCATTAAGAATGAAGTGGGGTGGCGGGGCGCTTGCGCGGCTGGGGTGGTTTGGGGCACGGTCAAGCTACCGCGCGGCTGGGGCCGCGCCGCTTGGCCGTGGCACACCCGGAGGGGGGCGGGGCAGTTGACAGTTGACAGTTGACAGTTGACAGTTGACAGTTGACAGTTGACAGTTGACAGTTGACAGTTGACAGTTGACAGT